>NZ_QTMQ01000005.1:0-73719 GCF_003604095.1 Clostridium sp. AF15-41 | reverse complement strand
CCTTTCTTATGCATTTTCAGGATAATACCAGCTCTTTCTTCCGACCTTCCAACAGCCTTGCCTCGTGCTTCGCCTATCGCTATTCCAGCGGCTTCGCCCTTTGCATATCCCATTTCCTCTACGCCTTCACTCAGATTGCACATGATCTTCACCCCATCTCTTATACCGCGTCTCTCTACCGGTATATCATACTCCTGTTTCATAAGCTTCAATTTTTGTTCTGCCGTCATTGTCTGCGACGCTTCCAGATTGATGATCATTTTTGCCAGTCCATCCCTCATCCGCACATAGAAAATGATGTCAAAACACACCTTGCCCTCATCGATCTCGGAACTTTCTGTGTTCAGCCCGACAATCCGTTCACCGGTTCCGGCATCTACCATTTCTTTGTTCGTTAGTCCGGGTTCTACCGGAACCTGACTGATATACGGTTCGCCCTCGATCAGCGAAGCAACCATATCTGCATCCATACCTTTAAATTCTTCTACTAACCTGATCAGTATATGCGCCAATATGATCTTCTGTCCAAGCAAGCGCTTGGCACTGGCATCATACTGTGCTTTCTGATATGTCGCATCAGCGGAATATACTAATTCATTATCCATGTTCCATCTTCTTTCCTGACAGAACAGAATAACATGCGTATTTTTTTGCTTAGTATATTGCCGCCATCTCTCCAAATTTGATTGTAACGGATATCAAAGGGGAAAACAAGTTTAACCATAAAAAATCCGGATACAGCATCTCATATCAAATAAAATATAACAAAACCCCTGTCTGCTATAGATTCATATATTTCTCATATCCATAACAGGCAAGGGTTTTATAAATTTATTTTCTAATTATTTTATCTTCCATGTCTTTACATATCCAATGGATTTCTTTTTCATCTGTTTCTTTAAAGCTATCTTTATCATATTGGCAAATGCCTCTCCACCAAGGGATACTACGGTATAACCTTCCAGTTCTGACGGAATATTCAAGACTGCCTTTCCTTCCACAATCTTCAACATAAGACCGCCTTCAACACCCTTTACAATCTCTATGGTCTTCTTTTCTTTATCCAGTATGCGATACTGATAATATCGATTCTCCGTTGTATAAATCGTATCAGTCTCTTCTGCATGCACTTCAGATACCGTAGATATCGTTCCCTGATTTTCAAATAATTCCCCGATCATCCCTGCTGCCATGACAAGCACCATAGCTACTGCCATCATTTGTAACTTTCTTTTTCCTATCTTCTCTCCTTCTTATCCCTATAACCAAAAGGGTCTGAACAATCTGATATACCAAACCGGAGAATACCTGCATTACAAATATCCTCCGGTTCATAATACCAGAATTATCTAAACCTGTAAATTAAGCTCTGAGTTCAATACCAAGCTTTCCTAATTCTTTTACAAGCTTCTCAATGATCTTATCGACTTCTCCGGCCTCTAAGGTTCTGTCTTTTGCACGGAAAGTCATCGTGTAAGCAACAGACTTCTTACCGGCTGCGATCTGCTCGCCTTCATATACATCAAAGAGCTTATAGCTTTCAAGCAGCTTGCCGCCACACTTCTTGATCAGTTCTTCTACCTGACCGACAAAGATGCTCTTATCCATAACCATACTCAAGTCTCTGGTACTTCCAGGGAACTTTGCAATACCTTCATACTTGATATCAAAGGACGACAGTGCTACGACATTTGGCATATCGAGAACTGCTACATATACCTCACCCTTTAAGTTATAGTTATCACAGGTTTCCGGATGAAGCTGACCGAGATAACCAACAACGGTATCGTCCTTTACGATATTTGCCTGACGACCCGGATGCAAGAACGGATGCTCTGTTGTAGGAACATAGGTACAGATATTCTTCATACCAAGGTTATCGAATAACTCCTCGATCACACCCTTTAAGTTGAAGAAATCACCCTCGCCGTACATACCGATCGTGAGCTTCATACGTTCTTCCGGAAGCTCTGTCAGTGGAAGCTGCTTTGGAAGATATACATTTCCGAACTCGTACAGACGTGCAACCTTATTCTTACGATTGAAGTTCGTTGCAAGAGAAGTCAGCATACCATTTAAGGATACCGTTCTCATGATACTGAAATCCTCTCCCAGCGGATTTGCGATCGTGATCGCCTTTCTGTAGACAGAATCAGCAGGAAGCAGTAATTTGTCAAATACCTTCGGGCTTTCAAATGAATAGCACATACCGCCGGAGAATCCGTTCCCTTCCAGAATGTTTCTTGCAATGTCATAGATTCTGTGGCTGTATGGCTTCTTACCTACGGTAGCTTCACCCTTTGGAAGTGACATCGGAATCTTATCATATCCATAGAAACGGGCAACTTCTTCTGCCAGATCTGCCATGCAGTTTAAATCCTGACGGAAGGTTGGAACAGTAAGTGTCTTTGCTGCTTCATCATATGTTAATTCCAGCTTGCCGAATATATCAAGCATAGTCTTTTCATCAATATCGGTACCAAGAAGCTTGTTGATCTTTTCAGGCTCAAATGGAAGCACTTTAGGCTGTACAGGATCCGGATATACATCAACCATACCGCCAACAACTTCACCTGCACCCATTTCTTCGATCAACTGGCATGCACGGTTGATTGCTTCTTCTGCAAGGTTTGGATCCAGTCCCTTTGTGAACTTGAATGCAGCATCCGTTGCAAGTCCGAGTCTTCTGGATGACAGACGGATATTGGTTCCGTCGAAGCATGCTGCTTCAAATAATAAGGTCCGGATATCATCTGTTACCATGGAGTTCTCACCACCCATGATACCTGCGATACCAACTTCTTTTTCTCCGTCACAGATCATCAGGACATCCTTATCCAGCTTTCTCTCCTGACCATCGAGTGTCACAAATGTATCGCCATCCTTTGCACGTCTGACAATGATCTTATTTCCTGCGATCGTAGACAGATCATACGCATGCATTGGCTGTCCGTATTCTTCCATTACATAGTTTGTGATATCAACCAGATTGTTGATCGAACGGATTCCCTGTGAAGCAAGTCTCTCTCTCATCCATTTTGGTGATGGGCCAATCTTTAAGTTCTTTACAACTCTTGCGCAGTAACGCTTACACAGATCTGTGTCCTGTACTTCTACAGATACATAGTTATTTACATCTTCGTCATTTCCTGTTTCCTTGATCACCGGTGGGTAGAACGGCTTGTCAAATGTAACAGCAGCCTCTCTTGCCATACCGATCATGGAGAAGCAGTCTACACGGTTTGATGTGATCTCATATTCTACAACGACATCATCCAGACCCAGTGCCTTTACTGCATCGTCACCCGGCTTTACATCTGCTTCCGCAGGAAATACATAGACACCGTTTTCCGGTGCTTCCGGATACAGCTCTCTGGATGATCCCAGCTCCTCGATCGCACACATCATACCATAAGATGGCACACCACGAAGCTTGCCCTTCTTGATCTTGATTCCATCAGCAGGAAGCTCCCCGCCATCGTGTCCGCCTGCTACTTTACCACCGTCAAGTACGGTAGGAACCAGATCTCCTTCTTTTACATTTGGTGCTCCGGTTACGATCTGAAGCAGCTCATCTGCTCCGATATCGACCTGACATACAACCAGCTTGTCAGCATCCGGATGCTTTTCTATCTTAACGATCTTACCAACTACGATCTTTTCAAGATTCTTGTCTTTTTTCTCAAAACCTTCTACATGTGAACCGGAAAGTGTCATTGCATCGACAAATTCCTGTGCCTCTACATCAAGATCAGGCACATATACTTTTATCCATGAAAGTGGTGTATTCATTTTTCTATCTCCTTTTCCTGTTTTTTAGAACTGCTGTAAGAAACGTACATCGTTTTCGTAAAGAAGACGCATATCGTCGATTTCGTATTTTAACAGTGCTACACGCTCCAGACCGATACCAAATGCAAATCCTGAATATTCCTCCGGATCAATGCCACAGTCATGAAGTACCTTTGGATGAACCATACCACAGCCAAGGATCTCGATCCAGCCGCTTCCCTTACATACACGACAGCCCTTTCCGCCACATTTGAAACAGGTTACATCCATCTCTGCTGATGGCTCTGTGAATGGGAAATGATGTGGACGGAACTTAACCTTTGTGTTTTCACCGAAGAATTCCTTTGCCCACTGCTGTAAGGTTCCCTTTAAGTCAGCCATCGTAATGTTCTTATCGATAACCAGACCTTCTACCTGATGGAAGGATGGTGAATGTGTTGCATCTACTTCATCAGCTCTGAATACTCGTCCCGGTGAAAGAATACGGATCGGAAGGTTGCCCTTCTCCATGATTCTTGCCTGTACCGGAGATGTCTGTGTACGGAGCAGGATATCCTTTGTGATATAGAAGGTATCCTGTTCATCCTTTGCAGGATGATTTGCAGGGATATTTAATAATTCGAAATTATATCTATCATATTCAACTTCAGGGCCTTCTACGATCTCATAGCCCATACCGATGAATACACGTTCCAGATCTTCAAGAGCGATCTGATTCGGATGTCTGTGTCCATCGATCTTCTTGATTCCCGGAAGGGTAACGTCGATCGTTTCGCGCTTCATCTTCTCTGCACGAAGTGACTGATTGATCTTCTTTGACTTTTCCTCTAAGGCTGTCTCAATCGCCTGTCTTGCTTCATTTACCATCTGTCCAACCTTTGGTCGATCTTCAGGTGCTACATCTTTCATACCCTTTAATACCTGGGTCAGTTCACCTTTCTTTCCGAGTACAGATACTTTTACATCATTTAAGGATGTCAGTACATCTGCTTCATTGATCTTGGCAAGTGCTGCTGCTTTGATTGCCTCTAATCTGTCTTTCATCTTTCATTCTCCTTAAATTAAAATAAATTAAAAATAAAAAAAGCCCCAGTCCACAAAGGGACGGAGCAACCGCGATACCACCCTGATTCTGACACCCGGTCTTCCCGGAACTGCCAGCACTCATTCTATGTTATAACGGTCATAACCCGTTATCTCCTACGCTTCCTTTTAAGGAATCCTCAGAGATAAAACTCGGATGTGAAATTAAATGAAATATGGTGCTCGACCAGGCTTCCAGCCGATGACCCGGTCTCTCTGTCAGACATATCCCATCTTTTGCATCTTCAACGTCTTCTCTTCCATCCGCTTATAGTCAGGATGGTTAAAACTATACTTAAATATAGCACATTTTTAATATGTGTCAATAACTTTCTTCAACGACCCATTCATTATCTGTTACAGAAAATGTAAGCTTCGCTCTCAGATTTCCTTTGTCGTCTGATAACATGATAACCGACTGTACACCTGTATCCGGGTCGGATGCAACGGCACCGCCGTTTTCTGAAAGCGCGATCTGAAGCGGAACTCCCTGATTATAGAGTGTAATACTTCCCATTCCAAGCGATGTAAACATCTGTTTAAAATACTTCGCCTTATCTGCCGCAGGCATATCTACGAAGTTGCCGGCATTATCCTTACAGATGATCGTCCCTGTACCGGAGCCGTCATCCGTCGAACCGGAATATGTGACAGCACGAACGGCATACCCTGCTTCATTTGCTTCGATCGCCATATTTACAACTGCCTTTTGCAGCTCGGATGCCGTATCCAGATATACCTGTAATCTGGATTTCTTGATATATTTAATAAGCGCCGGAGCAAGTGCTCCTGCAAGAATAGCCATGATCGCAATTACAATGATCAGTTCAACCAGTGAAAAGCCTTCATTTTGTAAGAATCTTTTTTTCATTTTTTCTCCTCTCATCGAATTCAAATTCCCCATTCATTTATACGCTTAGTATATTTCTCTCATCCATATTTTTCAATATTTTTCTGCTATTTTTTTTCTTTTCCCGAGAATTTTTTCTGAATCTGATCCCTGAGCTTAATAAAAATATCCCGTATACTATCCCTGAAGAACAGATTTAATTCAGCACCCAGCAGCAGGATATACATACATATATATAACCAGAGCATAGCGATTACCATACTTCCAAGGTTCCCATACATATAAGTATTGATTCCAAAATAAGTAAGATAGGAAGAAAACGCTGCTGATAACAGAACCCAGCATACGGTTGTAAATACCGCCCCCGGTATTGCTGTCTTAAGGCGCAGGTGATTATCCGGCAAACGACAGTATATCAGCAGAATAACGGCAAATACCAATACCGGTGCGGTTAACAGTCTCGAATAGAAAAATACCTTTTCTGAATAATCCACCCAGTTCGTCTTTGCCAGTATATCTTCCATGATCGTATTTCCCAGAACATATACACCTGCCAGTGCGATCAGCATAACGCAGAAAATTAACGTATATAATGCATTTGTCAGTCTTCTTAATATATAATTCTTAGTATCCTTTGTCCGATCCATAAAATTGAGTCCCCGTTCGATCGCCATCGTTCCCTTTGCTGCCGACCAGATTGCTACAATCGCTGATATGATCATTGTCATCCCAACCTGAGCACTATAGATCTCATCCACCATATAGCTGAGCATATTCGCCATATCACCGGGAATGATTTCTTCTATCAATGCCACAAATTCTGCCTGAGTCACCGGCAAAAATCGTATACCGATCAGGAGCATCATGGCAAATGGGAAAAATGAAAGCAGTAAAAAGAAAGCTGCCTGTGCCGCAAACGCAGACAACTGATTGTCTTTGTTAATTCCCATCACTCCCTGAACCATCCGGACAATAGCAATATTCTGAACTCTGTCTATCACCCCTGTGACCTTATTCCTGTATTTTTTCATCTGTTACAAATCCTGTCTCATTTATTTTTTTTATTTCTGCTCCATAAAAATAATGCAGCAGAATCTTCTCATATTTATAGCCCTTTTTCGCAAGATCGTTTGCTCCGTTCTGGCTCATTCCGACACCATGGCCAAAACCGCCGCCATATAGATGATACGCCCCTTCTTTGTCCTTTTCGATATAAAAATATGCACTTGGCAACAACGACCATCCGCTCACTCTGCTCTCATCCTGTTTTACAATTTCGACTTCAAACGGATATAATACCTGCCGGATCGCCATCTGGCCATCAACCTTTACAGCACCCTGTTTTCCGTATATTACCATACTTTGTGCGATTCCGCTATTTCCTCTTTCTGTTATTATGATATTTTTTATCGTCCCAAGAATCTCTTCTGCTTCCTGCCCCGCAAATTCGGTTATTGCATCCGATTCATTCCCCTCTTTATCATAAAAAGTAAGACAACCGGCAGCCACCTGCGGAAGCCCCTGTGACACAGCTGACTGCATCTGCTCTTTACTATAGTCTATCGACCAGCGATACATCGGTTCTTCTTTTTCAATACTATTCACATATATCTTCTTATCTATAAAATCACGAAAAACCTCCTCTGTAGACAGTCTTCCATCCCCGATCTGAAAATATCCATGATCAAGCATAACAGGTGTACTATTTAGCTTTGCTTCGGTCTCTGCATAAGTCTCCAACTGATCGTTCAGATATGACAATTTATCTCCTCCCCATACATCATCATTTCTGCATGTGGTTCCGCATGAAGTAGAAAAAAAATATGCCTGTACCATATCTCCATCGCAAGTGAGCACTTCACCTGCAGTCTCCTGTACCGCCTCTATCGTTTCCGGTGTTTCAAATATATTGTTGTATACCTGACAGGCTGTCGTATCATCAAGATCGGCACCATACTTTTCATATGCATGATCTCGGATTCTGTTTACCGCATAACTTCTGGCACAGATTGCCTGTGCCTTTAATGCCTCCTTCTCATAGGAAGATGGCATCTCACTGGATACAACCGCATACAGGTATTCTTCCAGATCAATCTCATTTGTAACGATATACCCTTCCTTTTTCTGTATGTGTATAGTTCCGTGATAGGATGGCGTTCCGTCTGATTTTTCAAAATTTTTAAGTACGATCCGGTCAGAAGCGGTCTCAGGCTCCACCGTGATATAGTCAAATGTATTCTCCTCAGCAAATGCCGCTACATCAAATACATCATTTTTCTTATACGAGATGGTCTTCTTTCCGTCCACATTTACATTATATGTTCCGGCACAACTGATGCTCACCGTATCCTGTAGATAGACTCCATGATTCGACAACAGTACCTTCACCTGTTCCGGCACCACAGATTTTATTTCTGCTTCTTTTTTCTCATCCTGTCCGTTCTTCTTTTTTGTATCTGTCTCTTTACTTTTTTTATCCGCATGCTCTGCCGCCGTCTGCGTACGTTCTCTTATATTCGAAAATATACTGATATCCGCCCGTGAAAAAATATCATCCACATCCGTTTTCTCGCTTACTGCCATCTTTGCCGCATACAGGGTACCCACAACCAACAGACATGTTATGCATAATGTAATAAATTTGATTAATTTTTTCATATATTCTCCATTTTTCGGGTATACTTTAACACAGAAAAAGCAGCATCTTAGATGCTGCTCTTTATCTTTCGTATAAAACTGAAATGCGTTCCTGCATTTTGAGTCCTAGCCAATGCTAGGTGGGCAACCGCAACTGAATCTCTGTCTTCCACGTATTAAAGAGGCATGACATCACAAGCAGCAATATAGGAATCCCTTTTATTCAAATGTAGGTTCAAAATCGCAAGAAGCTTAGTACATCTCAGCTTTAACGTAATTATACTATAGGCCTTTTTTACATGCAATACCTAAAATTTGAATAATGGTTTCTTTTTTTCAGTCAGAAGAATTGAAAAAACCTTTATCCCTGTAGTATAATGCATCTAAGTATGAAAATTTCTACTGTTTTTTACAAGGCAGGGATTAATAAAATATGGCAGGTAAACCGATATGAGTAAAACAATATTGACAATTATATTTGGCATCCTATTGCTTCTGGTTTTTATTTTTCTGATTATCTGGACAATCAGCTCTTCCGGGAAAAAGGTATCAACGACACGCAGCAAACGATCTGCCGCCGCCAAACGGAATCTTGAAAATGATCTTTTTGACGAAATTGATGATATTGACGAAAGCATGGGATACTGGTACAACAAAGAAGATATGGCCGATGCCGATGAGATCATGAAAATCCGGTATCAACACTATTTCAACAAATTAGATGAATGTATTCGTGATCTGGTTATCGAGATGTACGACTGCGGTCTTGTGCGAACAGAGGAACTATATTCCATCGCCTATGGTCAGGATGCTCTGACTCCCGATTCCGTTGTTTACCGGATCTCGGATGATTCCGGCGAAGACGAAGCCAACGTCCATGCATCCCTCTCTCTCCCACCGGTTTCTGATGAAGCTCAGCGTAAAATATATGAAAAATGGAGCGGATATGTAAATGAACTTCTGGAAACGGTAGATATAGAGACCTCCGATGACAACAAAAAAGCAATCATTGACGGACTGATGACCTACGGAAGAAAGAATCTCCGCACACTGCTTTACAGTCCGGAATAAAATTAATCAGAATTATAAATCATTAGAAAGATATATAAAAATGGAACTTATTAAACCAAATTTATCGCAACTTGACATTTTAAACCGCTATTTGAAAGGAAGCAGCATTAAAGATTGCGGCTTCTGTACCGGCAATGCAATTCTATGGGCAGAAGAATACCATGTCTCTTATGTAATTCTTTCAGAAATGCTTGTTTTTATAGCTGAAGAAGATGGCAAACCTTCTTCTTTTACCTTTCCGATCGGCATTGGTACAGATTTTATAAAAGATATACAGAACCCGGATTATCTGCTGAACGCGCGTTCTGTATTTGATGAAGTCTGTACCTATTTTCATGCTCAGGGTGTTACACCATGTGTACACTGTGCTACACCAGAAATCTATGAAATTATCACAGGCTGGTATGGAAAGGAATTCCCTTACACACTGGATCCCGGTGATTTTGACTATATCTATACGGTAGAAAAGCTCACATATCTCCGTGGCAAAAAGCTGCACGGCAAACGTAATCATATCAATAATTTCATGCGTAATTACCCGGACTATGAATATTACACGATCACGGACGAACACATAGATGCATGTCTTGCGATCGCCAGATATTGGGTGGAAAAACACGATGTCCTACAGCCTGAGCTTGCCGAAGAACATGCTTATGAATATAATATTATCCGAAAAGCCCTGTCAAACAGGAGAAAAATGCAGATGACAGGCGGAATCATATACGTCAATCACATTCCTTCTGCATTCACACTGGGCGAGCCCTTGACCAATGATACTTTTGATGTACATTTTGAGAAAGCGGACGACAGCATTGACGGCATCTATCCTATGATCAACAAAACATTTGTTGCAAACGAACTTCAAAATTACACATATGTAAACAGAGAAGAGGATCTGGGACTTCCCGGGCTTCGCAAATCCAAAATGTCTTATGTTCCTGACATTTTATACAAAAAAGGAATCATTACCCTAACCGGTCTCTATGATTAGAAAACGGTTTTTAATTTTATTACACAAAAGAATGGAGAATCAAAATGAAAAAAGAAAATTGCATCGTAGCTCAATCCGGCGGTCCAACCGCTGCCATCAACGCTTCTCTTGCCGGAGTGATCGATGGAGTAAAAAAATCCGGCAGCTTCACCCGTATCTACGGTTCTCTCCACGGCATAACCGGAGTACTTGAAAATAATCTGATGGATATGTCTCTGATGGCTCTTTCTCATTTCCCGATGTTAAATACCCTCGAACTGACACCTGCCATGTATCTCGGTTCTTGCCGATATAAGCTTCCGGACTACGATAAAGATCCTGTTCCTTATGAACAGATCTTTGAACGTTTTGAAGAATACGGAATTGCAGCATTTTTCTATATTGGTGGAAATGATTCTATGGATACGGTTATGAAACTCAGTGCATATGCAGAAAGTATTCATTCTGATGTCAGGATCGTCGGTATACCAAAGACGATTGACAACGATCTATATGCAACCGACCATACCCCGGGCTTTGGCTCTGCTGCCAAATATGTAGCTTCCACCATGCTTGAGATTGCACACGACGCTTATATCTATAAGATTCCGGCTGTTATCATCGTAGAAATAATGGGGCGCGATGCAGGATGGCTCACAGCATCCTCTGCACTTGCCAGAACAACTTACAGTCAGGCACCGGATCTCATCTATCTGCCGGAAGTTGCATTCTCAAAAGAGCAGTTCTTAAAAGATGTAAAAAACAAGCTTACCAAACAAAAAACGGTTATCGTAGCTGTCTCAGAAGGAATCCACGATGCTGATGGCAATTATATCAGTTCTGATTCTGCAGTTGCTGACAAATTCGGTCATGCACAGCTAAGTGGTGCCGGAAAAGCCTTAGAATATCTTGTACGTGATGAAATCGGTGTAAAAGTTCGTTCAATCGAATTAAATGTATTGCAGCGCTGTGCAGGTCACATTGCTTCCAGAACAGATATCACAGAATCCTTTGCTCTCGGGCAGGCCGCAGTCAAATATGCCGCTGAAGGTAAGACCGGTATCATGGTTACGATCAATCGTATCTCCAATGATCCATATCAATGGGTGATCCAGTCGGCTGATGTATCAAAGATCGCAAATGAAGCAAAGTCCGTACCATCAGAGTGGATCCATCCAGATGGAAATGATGTCACAGACGAGATGATCGACTATCTCCGTCCTTTGATCATCGGTGAAATATCCCTCCAGTATAAAGACGGACTTCCGGTTTATCTCCCGGTCGACCATTTATTACATTAAATTTATTTATAAACAGCAAAGGAACAGTAAAATATCATTATACACAAAGCGAATAAAGTTTTTTTGTTCATATCGCACAAATGCATACTTTATGTCAAAAAAAAATTACTTTATATTTTCAAATAGTTGTTTTTATGGTCATAATTTGTTCATAATTATCCGATACTATATAGACAGTTCTTAATTCATAATTTTTTTCTTTGTTGTTGAAGATATTAGATAAGCCCTTTTCTTTTCGAGAAGGGCTTATTTAAATTTATAATAACAGTCAGTCCGGCTCCTGCTCCGGGCACACAACAAAAAGCTCTCCTTCGGATAACAGACTATAACAAGCCTGCTTCTCAAAAGAGAGCTTTTCCCTTTATTTTATGTTACATAAGATTCGTATATCCAACCAGCATGGAATCAACCGCAACCGCTGCCTCTCTGCCCTCATGGATCGCCCATACGACCAGAGACTGTCCTCTGTGCATGTCACCGGCAACAAATACCTTAGGAACATTTGTTGCATAAGACTTCGGACATGCAGTCTTTACATTAGTACGCTCATTTAATTCTACACCAAAGCTGTCTGCTACGTACTTCTGGCTTCCAAGGAATCCTGCCGCGATCAAAACCACTTCACAGTCAATCACATATTCGCTGTCAGGTACTTCTGTCATATTCATACGACCGGTTTTTGGATCTTTCTGCCAGTCAAGCTTTACGCATTTTGCTCCTTTGACATTTCCATCCTTATCCTTTATAAACTCTTTAACTGTTGTCTCATAGATACGAGGATCATGTCCGTATACTGCGATTGCTTCCTGCTGACCATAATCTGTCTTGCAGACTCTAGGCCATTCCGGCCATGGATTATTCTCCGCCCTCTGATCCGGAAGCTTCGGCATCATCTCGAGCTGTGTGACACTCTTTGCCCCTTCTCTGACAGCCGTTCCTACACAATCATTACCGGTATCACCACCACCAATGACCAGAACATTTTTTCCCTTGCAGTTCACGAACTGTTTATCTGCAAACTTCGAATTTCGAAGGCTCATTGTGGTTGTCTTCAAGAAATCTACCGCAAAATAGATTCCCTTCGCATCTCTGCCTGCTGCCTTGATATCTCTCGGATTAGATGCACCACAGGCAAGTACAATAGCGTCATATTCCTTTAACAGGTCTTCCGCCTTTACATACTTCTGATTTGGATTCTTCAGGTATCCTGTTATCTGATCATCCTTTGGATAAGGTGCCTTCGCCGAAGATTTTCCGGTTGCTACTTCCGTATTTAATACGAAACGGATACCTCGTTTCTCCATATATGCAATCTTGCGGTCGATCACTTCTTTTTCAAGCTTCATATTCGGAATACCGTACATTAACAGTCCACCAGGTCTGTCACTTCTCTCATATACAGTAACCTCATGCCCGCGGCTGATCAACATATCTGCCACAGCAAGTCCGGACGGACCGGAGCCTATCACCGCAACCTTTTTATCTGTTTTTCCTTTTGGAGGCTGATCATTTACCAGACCATTTGCATAAGCATATTCAATAATCGCACGTTCATTCTCTCTTACCGATACCGGATCTCCGTTAATGTTACAGGTACAGGCTTTCTCGCAGAGAGCTGGACATACACGGCTGGTAAATTCAGGGAAATTATTGGTCTTGCTCAGTCTCGCATAAGCATGCTCCCAGTTATCGTTATAGATCATATCGTTCCATTCCGGTATCAGATTATTCAACGGACAACCGGATGCCATACCGCCGATCATCATTCCTGCCTGACAGAACGGGACACCACAGTCCATACATCTGGCAGCCTGGATCTTCTGCTCTTCAAGACTTAAAGGTATATGGAACTCATTGAAATTCTTAATTCTTTCTTCCGGAGCGATCTCTATACTGGTTTCTCTTTCATACTCTAAAAATCCCGTTGGCTTTCCCATATCTATTTACCTCCATTTTTAATCCTGTAAAATGCTTCTATCGTTGCCTGCTCACTGTTCAGACCTTTTTCTTCCAATGCGACAATCGTGTTCATCATCTTTTCGTAATCCTTTGGAATGATCTTCTTGAATTTTGGAAGATATTCATCGAACTTATCCAAAATTCGTTTTCCGACCTCTGAATTTGTATAATTTACATGATCCATGATCATCTGCTTTAATTCACCGATCTCGTATTTATCGGTTACGGCCTCGACATGAATCATTCCCTTATTCAGACGCTTATACAGATCATTCTCTATATCCAATACATATGCGATACCACCGCTCATACCTGCGGCAAAATTCTTTCCGGTGCGTCCAAGAACTACTACCTTACCGCCTGTCATATACTCGCATCCATGGTCACCGACGCCCTCTACAACTGCAGTTGCACCGGAGTTACGAACAGCAAATCTTTCACCGGCTACACCATTGATATATGCTTTACCGCTGGTTGCTCCATAAAGTGCTACGTTACCGATGATGATATTATCTTCATGGACAAATCTGGCAGATCGTGGTGGATATACGATCAGCTTACCACCGGAAAGTCCTTTTCCGAAATAATCATTGCTGTCACCAACAAGCTCCAGCGTCAGTCCCTTCGGTACAAATGCACCAAAGCTCTGTCCACCCGCACCATTGCATTTTACAAGGTAGGAATCATCCTCCAACGTCTCTCCATAACGTTTTGTAATCTCTGATCCAAATATCGTACCAACGGAACGATCCGTGTTTGTAACATCGATCTCGATGCTCTTCTTCTGTCCTTTTTCAAGGGCAGGTCCAAGCTTCTTTAACAGAACACGCATATCGATCGTCTTCTCCAGCTGGAAGTCATATGGATGCTTCTCGTTATATTTTATCTTATTCTGAGGTGCATCAATATATGGATTATTGATGATAAGTGACAGATCAACATTTCTGTCCTCTGCGCCCTTACCTGCATATAACAGATCGGAACGTCCTACCAGCTCATCCACAGTTCTGACACCAAGCTTCGACATATATTCACGAAGCTCCTCTGCGATAAATTTCATAAAGTTAATAACATATTCCGGTTTGCCCTTAAATCTCTTACGAAGCTCCGGATTCTGTGTAGCAATACCAACCGGACAGGTATCCAGATTACACACTCTCATCATTACACAGCCCATTGTTACCAGTGGAGCTGTCGCAAATCCGAATTCTTCTGCACCAAGCATCGCCGCGATAGCAACATCACGTCCGGTCATCAGCTTACCATCTGTCTCCAGAATAACTTTATTACGAAGATCATTCTTGATCAATGTCTGGTGTGTCTCTGCCAGACCAAGCTCCCAAGGAAGTCCTGCATAATGAATAGAGTTATTTGGTGCCGCACCGGTACCTCCATCATAACCGGAGATCAGGATAACCTGTGCTCCTGCCTTTGCTACACCGGCTGCAACTGTACCGACACCGGCTTCTGATACCAGCTTTACAGAAATTCTTGCATCTCGGTTTGCATTCTTACAATCATAGATCAACTGTGCCAGATCCTCGATCGAATAGATATCATGATGAGGTGGTGGTGAGATCAGGCTGACACCCGGAGTTGACAATCTGGTCTTTGCGATCCAAGGATATACCTTGCCTCCCGGAAGATGTCCACCTTCACCGGGTTTTGCTCCCTGCGCCATCTTAATCTGGATCTCTTTTGCGCTGACCAAATATCTGGATGTAACACCGAATCGTCCCGAAGCTACCTGTTTGATAGCTGAACAACGATTCTTGCCATCTTTTCCTATCGTTAATCGTTCAATGGACTCTCCACCCTCACCGGAATTGGATTTGCCTCCGATCGTATTCATCGCAATCGCCATGCACTCATGTGCTTCCTGTGAGATAGAACCATAACTCATAGCTCCTGTCTTGAATCGTTTTACGATTGATTCAACCGGCTCTACTTCTTCCATTGGAATCGGATTCTCTGCATATTTGAATTCCATCAGGCCTCTCAGATGGAATGGTTTTGTCTCATCTTCCAGACATGCGGTGTACTGTTTGAACAGGTTATAATCACCACGTCTGGTTGCCTGCTGTAACAGGTAGATCGTCTGTGGGTTATACAGATGTTCTTCCTTGCCGCTTCTGAACTTGTGTGCACCGATACTTGTCAGTGCGAGATTAGTATCCAAGCCGAGCGGATCAAATGCTGATGAATGAAGAGCATCTACCGTCTCCTCGATCTCTTTGATACCGGAACCGCCTACACAGCTTACTGTATTAGTAAAGTATCTGTCGACTACTTCTTTTGAAAGTCCGATACATTCAAAAATCTGTGATCCCATGTATGACTGGATCGTTGATACACCCATCTTGGATGCGATCTTTACAATACCATGCATGATCGCTGCATTGTAATCATCAACAGCCGCATTGAAATCTTTGTTTAACAGGTGACTGTCAACCATCTGCTTGATCGTCTCGATCGCCAGATATGGGTTAACCGCACACGCACCATAACCAAGCAGCGTTGCAAAATGATGAACATTTCTAGGATCGGCACTCTCAAGGATGATTGCAACCGATGTACGCTTCTTTGTTCTTACCAGATGCTTCTGCATAGCCGAAACAGCTAATAATGAAGGAATCGCAACATGAGTTTCATCTACGCCACGGTCTGATAAGATCAGAATATTCACACCGTCACGATACAACTTGTCTGCTTCTACAAACAATCGATCCAAAGCTTTTTCGAGTGATGTATTCTTATAATAAAGAATCGGAAGAACGCCAACCTTAAGTCCCTCTACCTTCATATTCTTGATCTTTAAAAGATCTGTATTTGTAAGGATCGGATTATGGATCTTTAATACATGACAGTTCTCCGGCTTCTCTTCCAGAATATTTCCATCCTTTCCGAGATATACGGAAGTCGATGTTACGATCTCCTCACGAATCGCATCAATTGGAGGATTTGTTACCTGTGCAAATAACTGTTTAAAGTAATTAAACAATGGCTTGTGGCTGTTTGATAATACTGCAAGCGGAGTATCAGTTCCCATTGCACTGATTGCCTCTGCTCCTTTTTCAGCCATTGGATAGATTGTATTTTTAAAATCTTCAAATGTATAACCAAATGCGGTCTGGAGTTTTGCACGCTCTTCATCTGTATATTCTTCTACACGAATATTCGGTATCTTAAGATCATTTAAATGAACCAGATTACTGTCAAGCCATTCACCATATGGTTTTGCTTTTGCATATTTCTCCTTGATCTCATCATCTGATATCAATCTTCCGTTCACTGTATCGACTAACAACATACGTCCCGGTCTCAAACGGTCTTTTTTCACGATCTTAGATGGATCGACCTCTAACACACCAACTTCAGATGAAAGGATCAAATAATCATCATCTGTTATATAATATCTGGAAGGTCTGAGTCCGTTACGGTCAAGCACTGCACCCATGATATCTCCATCTGTGAACAGGATCGATGCAGGTCCGTCCCATGGCTCCATCATTGTTGCATAATACTGATAGAAATCTTTCTTCTCCTGGCTCATAAATCGATCATTTTCCCATGGTTCAGGGATCGTGATCATAACTGCCAGCGGAAGCGGAATACCATTTAATACAAGGAATTCAAGACAGTTATCCAGTCTTGCGGAATCGGAACCATTTGGATCAAGTACAGGCATAACCTTGTACATCTCGTCCTGCATGATCGTAGATTCCATTGTCTCTTCTCTGGCGATCATCTTATCTTCATTTCCACGAATCGTATTGATCTCACCATTATGGCAGAGATAACGATACGGATGTGCCCGAAGCCAGCTAGGAGTTGTATTCGTGGAGAATCTCGAATGTACAAGTCCGATCGCTGATTCATAATCCGGATCCTGAAGGTCGTTATAGAACTTACGAAGTTCTCCAACTAAGAACATACCTTTATATACGATCGTTTTACTGGAAAGTGATGGTACATAGGTATCATCATTACTTTCTTCAAATATTCTTCTGACAAAGTAAAGCTTTCGGTCAAAATCAAGTCCCGTTTTCACGCTGTCAGGTCTCTTGATAAATGCCTGCATAATGCACGGCATAACATCAACAGCCTTCTTTCCAAGAATTCCCGGAGTAGTCGGAACCATTCTCCAACACAGGAACTCAAGTCCCTCTTTCTCGACAATAACCTCAAACATCTTCATTGCCTGTTTTCTTGGCAGTTCATCCTGCGGAAAGAAAAACATACCAATACCATAATCACGTTCTTTACCCAGATCATATCCGAGCTCCGCAACTGCTTTCTTAAAAAATTTATGTGAAATCTGAAGAAGGATACCTACACCATCACCGGTTTTTCCTTCTGCGTCTTTTCCTGCTCTGTGTTCCAGATTTTCAACAATCTTTAACGCATTATTTACGGTTTCATGTGTCTTAATGCCTTTGATATTAACAACGGCACCGATACCACAGTTATCATGTTCGTATTCTTCACTGTATAACCCTGGATTTACTACGTTTCTGTTATCTTCCATGCTCGTTTTCCTTTCCAACTTATTGCCAGTACCTGTAGAGATCTTATAGTCAGGTTATCTGATAGTGATTCTCAAATGCGGCTCTGTGCTTTTTATGATTTGTAATCATACTATCTTTTTTTCCGTTTGTAAACAACTTTTTTCGTCAAATTGTCAGATAGTTTGCAAACTTAATTTTATAAAGTGTTTTGTATAGTCAATATAAATTATTGCAAATCAAAAAGACACAATTGCAATGGTCTTTCCATTGAAATCGTGTCTTTTACTTTTAAAATATATAATCCGCATTTTGTGCGTTTTGTGTTTAAATTTGCCCAATCGGTCTATTCTTTCTCAATAGCAGTATGCTTCATCACCAAAATTCTTCTTACGCTTTCGTTGATCTGAGTCTCCGCAATAATCTGATCTTTTACTGCCTGCTTTATCCCCTCAACTGCCTGTTCCAGATTTTCCGGTTCCAATATCATATCATTTCCTGCAGCCACCGCATAAATCGCAGCATCCCCGGCTGAATATGTATCGGTAATTGATTCCATCTGCAATGAATCCGTAATGATTACTCCGGAAAAACCAAGTTCTGTCCGAAGAATATCTGTCACGATTTCTTTAGAAAGATCGGATGGGATATTCGATATATCGGTTACGATCATATGCCCTACCATCACAAAGTCAGCTCCTGCATCAATTCCTGCCCGAAACGACTGAAATTCATTGTTTTCAAGATCGTCTTTCGTCTCATATACATATGCATTTCCATAATGGGAATCTTCTTTTGTATTGCCATGCCCGGGAAAATGCTTCAAAGTACAGAGCACTCCGCCTGCGTGAAAACCGCGCACCGCATATGGAATTAATTCCGCCGCTTCACTATAAATATTGCTGTAAGCTCTCTTTCCTATGACTGTATTCCCCGGATTTGACCATACATCTGCTACCGGAGCAAAATCAAGGTTAAATCCATAATACGACAGATTATCTCCGATCTGTCTTGCATTCTCATACGCAATATCTCCACCCAGATTTCTGTAATCATACATTGATCCGATATCACCGCCATCTATATTGCCAAGCTTCTGCATTACGCGGCTGACCGTTCCGCCTTCCTCATCTACAGCAAGGAAGAGTGTAATATCAGAATTATCCTGCATTTCCTTCAACAGCTTTTTCAGCTGTTTTTTCGTCTGTATGTTTTTTGATTTCAGCATAATCCCACCGACAGGATACTTCTTAAGCGCCGACTTAAATTCCTTATCCAGCTTGGTCACATCATGACTTAAAACCAGATTCTCAGGATTTACAAACATCATCTGACATACCTTTTCATGCAGTCCCATATGAGCGATATATCGTTCTGTCATACCTGCCCATGCAAGATTCTGTCTTATATCTTTAATCCATTCATGAAGCAATACCCCACGTACAGGGAAGCTGTCATTGGTATTGCGCCTGCAAAATATTTGCTCCGGTAAAATCTCTGTATTTTCTATCTCTATTACTCCGGTTTCATTCGCCCGGACATATTCCATCTGTCTGTATTTCCCGAAAAGTAATACTATCACACATATGATCACTGTCAGCACCGGAATCTTCCCTACGAAAAGTCTCAGACGGATTCTGATATTATTCATTTTCTATCATTCCCGCCGGAGGTGTCGTGATCGTCTGTACTTCTGTTGTCGAACCTGTTTCAGATCCATTTGTTGCCGATTCACTCGAAGCTTCACTGCTTTCCTGTGTTGTAACAGCAGTTTCGCCTGATACCTTATCTATATCAATTGCTTCTGTTGCTGCCACTCCCGTTTCCGATGATACTTCTGTGCTTATAGATGATGCTGTAGTCGACGGAGTATAACCCGATGTTCCATACAGATATTCATGTAAAGCTGTAACATTTGCATTCAGATCCGCTGCTACGATCACACTACCTTTACCATCTAAGGACATCGGTGTATAAGAGAACGGGAATCCAATATTTCCTGTAATCTTATAGTCAGCAATATCTTTCGCCAACGAAGTCACTTCATCCTTTGTAAGACTGGTTGATATGCAGCTAAAGGATACATCGATCAGATTTGATATCATCTTACTGTCTGCATTTATCATTTTATTTACCAGACCAAGTAATACGGTACGCTGTCTCATGGTTCTGGTAATATCTCCTTTACCCGTGCTTCGGATTCTGGAATATGCAACTGCCTGCTGTCCGTTTAATACCTTCGTTCCCGCCTCATGAACGCCCTCGGAATATTTTCCCGAAATACCGATCTGTTCCGCAAGATTCTTGTTCAGATTATTTACCTCATCTTCTGTTACCGTTACCTCTACGCCTCCCAGCGTATTGATTATATCTGCCATAGCATTAAAATCAACGGTAATATAATCCGATATAGCAAGATCCAGATTTGCATTTAACGTATTGATCGACATTAAAGCACCCCCGAGCTGATATGCGTAATTGACCTTATGAGTTGTCTGAGAGTCGCTCTGTATCTGTAACAATGTATCTCTGTATACCGAAACCATCTTAACTTCTTTTGTATCTTTATTGATACTGAGTAAAATGATCGCATCACTGTTTGTTCCTGTATTCAGATTTGAATCTCTGGAATCAACTCCGTAAAGTGCAATCGTGGTATAACCCTTTGTCTGTTCTTTTACACCTTCGTTGACAACCAGATCATTGTTCTTGATCGGACGAATATCCATCTGATTATACTTATAAGATTTATTCGCGGATACATAACCGATCGTAAGGATGAGGAATACTACGAACAATACAATGCCTGTAACCGCCCATTTACCGAGTGTATTCAGTCGAAATGATCGTTTCTGTCCATCATTACCCACTTCTGATATGACAGGCTTCCGGCTTCTGACCTTCTTCTCAGCCTCACCTACTGCATCCCGGACACTTTCTCTCAGATTTGCAAATACATCAGCAACTGTATGTCCATCTTCTTCCGATTCATCCATATCTGCCTCAGATTTCATGGTATCATCCTGCGTCTGTTCTTCATAACCGAGTTTCTTATAAGCAAGCCTTTTCCGTTCTTCGGCTACACGGTCTTCTTTTATTCTCTCTGTCGGCTGCTTCGATTCGGACTTCTCCGCTGTCGCAACCCCAACCTCTTTTAATACCGACTCTAATTTGTCTGCATATTCCTTATAGGATTCCGATACCGGTGTTTCTTTCGCCGAAGAAGCATCTGATACAGAATCTGCCATTTTCTCCTCAGATGTACCATCTGCTTTACCGTCAGCTTTGCTATTTTCCGGTTCATTCTGATTGATGATCGAATCGATCAGCTCATCATCGTCCGTTGTCATTTCCTTATTCCGTTGTAACAGTCTGTCTCTGTATTCCGATAGACGTTTATCATACTGTGTAGTCTTATTATCCATTAGTGAAAGACATCCTCTCTGCAACTAAAAACTTTATTAGAACTTAAATGTTTCCTTTAATCCCAGCCATTTCTGGTCCTTATCACTCAGGTTGAGCGCGGTTCCATCTTCCAGATGATACCCTTCCGCACTTGCGTTTCCCTGATATTCACCAAAGACCTTCGGCCACTCAATACCAATTTCAGGATCATTCCATGCCAGACCGCCCTCATCACCGGGATGATAGAAATCTGTTACCTTATAACAAAATTCCGCCGTATCCGATAAAACTAAAAATCCATGAGCGAAGCCTTCCGAGATATAGAACTGCTTCTTGTTCTCTTCTGTCAACTCCACACCATACCATTTTCCATATGTTTCGCTTCCTGATCTCAGATCAACAGCAACATCATAAACTGCACCTTTAATCACACGTACTAGTTTTCCCTGCGGAAATTCCTTCTGAAAATGGAGTCCGCGAAGCACGCCTTTTGTCGACATACTTTGATTATCCTGAACAAATACCATATTCAGACCATTTTCCTCCATATCCTTCTGGTTATAGGTTTCCATAAAATATCCTCTGCTGTCTCCATGTACTGCAGGTTCAATAATGTACAATCCTTCTATCGGTGCTTTTGTAACTTTAATCTGTCCCATCTTATTTCTCTACCTCTTTTCCACAAATTAACGATTACCATACATCTTCTCATAGTAATTCTGGTATTCTCCCGAGATAATGGTCTCCCACCATTCTCTGTTATCAAGATACCACTGGATCGTCTTCTTTATTCCATCTTCAAACTTTGTCTCCGGAAGCCATCCAAGTTCATTATGGATCTTTGTCGGATCGATTGCATAGCGCATATCATGTCCTTTACGATCGCCAACATGTGTGATCAGAGACTCAGGCTTGCCAAGTTCTTTACAGATGATCTTAACGATCTCAATATTCTGTTTCTCATTGTGACCACCGACATTGTATACTTCGCCAACACGCCCTTTATGAATGATCAGGTCGATAGCCTTACAATGATCTTCTACATATAACCAGTCACGCACATTCAAGCCCTCACCATATACGGGAAGAGGCTTGTCATTCAATGCATTTGCGATCATTAATGGTATCAGTTTCTCCGGGAAATGATATGGTCCATAGTTATTCGAACATCTGGATATGCTGACAGGCAATCCGTAAGTTCTGTGGTATGCCAATACCAGAAGATCTGCTGCTGCCTTTGAGCTGCTGTAAGGAGAGCTTGTATGAATCGGTGTTTCTTCTGTAAAGAACAGATCAGGTCTGTCAAGCGGCAGATCTCCATACACTTCATCGGTGGATACCTGATGATATCTCTCAATTCCATATTTTCTGCAGGCATCCATAAGCACTGCCGTACCCATAATATTTGTCTTTAAGAAGATATCCGGATTCTCGATACTTCTGTCAACATGACTCTCTGCTGCAAAGTTCACAATGATATCCGGCTTTTCTTCCTCAAATAACCGGTAAACGGCATCTCGGTCGCAAATATCCGCTTTAACGAATCTGAAATTCGGATTCTTCATTACCGGCTCAAGTGTTGACAGATTACCTGCATATGTCAGCTTGTCCAAGCATACGATACGATATTCCGGATATTTATCAAGCATATGGAATACAAAATTTGAACCGATAAAGCCGGCTCCACCTGTTACTATGATTGTTTTACTCATTTTTATCTTTCTCCTCAATCTATCTTTTATCTTTTTATCTGCAAAAGCTATGCAAGCACATCCAGATACTTACCATCTAATACATCCTTCAGATACTGTCCATACTGATTCTTCTTCAAAACTTCATATACTTCAAGAACTTCTTCTCTGGAAATCCATCCATTCAGGTATGCAATCTCCTCAAGACATGCAATCTTTCTATGCTGATGCTGCTCTATCGTCTTTACAAAGTTCGTGGCATCAACCAGACTCTCATGTGTCCCTGTATCCAGCCATGTGAATCCCTGTCCGAGAAGCTCTACATTTAACTGCTGATGTTCAAGATAAATACGGTTCAGATCGGTGATCTCAAGCTCGCCTCTGGCGGATGGTTTCAGATTCTTTGCATATTCAACAACTTTATTATCGTAAAAATAGAGACCTGTTACACAGTAATTGCTCTTTGGCTTTTCCGGTTTTTCCTCAATCGAGATCGCACGTCCGTCTTTGTCGAATTCAACAATTCCAAACCGCTCCGGATCATCTACGTAATAACCAAATACAGTTGCACCCTTACCGTTTTCCGCATTCTGAACAGCTGCACGTAATCTCTTTTTAAGTCCGTGGCCTGCAAAAATATTATCACCGAGAACCATTGCCACAGTATCATCACCAATAAAATCCGCACCAATAACAAAAGCCTGTGCAAGTCCATCCGGTGTAGGCTGTACAGCATAAGTAAGATTTACACCAAACTGACTTCCATCTCCCAACAGATCCTCAAATCTTGGAGTATCCTGCGGTGTTGAAATGATCAATATATCACGGATCCCTGCATTCATCAGAACTGACATCGGATAATAGATCATCGGTTTATCATAAATCGGAAGCAGCTGCTTCGATGTTACTTTTGTCAACGGATATAACCTTGTTCCAGATCCTCCGGCTAAAATAATGCCTTTCATCTCTTATTCCTCCTGTTAATCAAAAAACTTTTCATTCTTTCACCCGAATTATTATATCTGGCTGTGATTTCTAACTTCAGGATTTCCCATTCACAGTCTATAATAACCAGTATCCACAGTCTATTATATTATATAGCATTTCTACAAGATACTCAAACATTATTCCTATTTTTTCTTATTTCTACTATTTTTTTCTGATTTGTTACAACTTTCTATTCATTATATACAAACCGATGTTTCCTGTAATTCAATGTGTGTGTATATTATTCATATTTGTATATGTAATATTCATATTTTATTCTTTTTGTTTCATGATCGTATTTTTTCTTCTATCCCTCTTCTATATTGTAAATTCTGTTTTCTTACATTTTGTTTCTTTTTTATTTTTTCCACTTTTCTATTCAAAAAACACTTGCATAATATTCACTACCGTTATATATTAATTTGCAGACAGGACGATATGTCCTTTATTCAACAAATGGAATTATGATATATCAGAAATGTACATATTCCACACAGACGGATTTTAAGGAGGATTTAGAAATGGCAAAAGACAAAGTTGTTCTTGCATACTCAGGCGGCCTTGATACAACAGCTATCATCCCTTGGTTAAAGGAAACTTATGATTACGATGTTATCTGCGCCTGCATCGACGTAGGACAGGAAAGTGAGCTGGAAGGACTGGATGAAAGAGCAAAATATTCAGGAGCTTCCAAGTTATACATTCTGGATGTTGTTGATGAATTATGTGATGAATACATCATGCCAACCGTTCAGGCAGATGCTGTATATGAGAATAAATATTTACTCGGTACTTCTTTCGCAAGACCTCTGATCGCTAAGAAATTAGTTGAGGTTGCTCGTAAGGAAGGTGCTGTTGCGATCTGTCACGGCGCAACAGGAAAAGGAAATGACCAGTTAAGATTTGAGCTTTCAATTAAGGCTCTTGCTCCTGACATCAAGGTTATCGCTGTATGGAGACAGCCAGAATGGAAGCTGGATTCCCGGGATGCGGAGATTGCATACTGTCAGGCACACGGTATCAATCTTCCGTTTGATGCTGCTCATTCTTACAGCCGTGACCGTAATATCTGGCACATCAGCCATGAAGGTCTGGAACTGGAGAATCCTGCAAACGAACCAAACTACGATGATCTTCTGGTTCTCGGTGTTACCCCTGAAAAGGCACCGGATGAGGATGAATATCTGACACTTGATTTTGAAAAGGGTATCCCAACTGCTATTAACGGTACAAAGATGAAAGTTTCTGATATCATTCGTGAATTAAACCGTTTAGGCGGCAAGCATGGTATCGGTATTATCGATATCGTTGAGAACCGTGTTGTCGGCATGAAGTCCCGTGGTGTTTATGAGACTCCCGGCGGAACAATTCTGATGGAAGCCCACAAGCAGTTAGAGGAGCTGACTCTGGATCGTGAAACCCTTGCATACAAGAAGCTCGTAGCAACCAAGTTTGCAGATCTTGTATACGAAGGAAAGTGGTTCTGCCCTCTCCGTGAGGCTCTTCAGGCATTTGTTGAAAAGACACAGGAGACAGTTACCGGTCAGGTTAAGATGAGACTGTACAAAGGAAACATCATCAAAGCCGGAACAACTTCTCCATATTCTCTGTATTCTGAGAGTCTTGCAAGCTTCACTACCGGTGAGCTGTATGACCATAAGGATGCAACCGGATTCATCAACCTGTTCGGTCTGTCCATGAAAGTCCGCGCAATGATGAACGAGAAGAACAAGAACAACGACAAATAATAGTTGAAATGGAAGCGACATTCCTGTTATAAAGGAAATTCCTTCCGTAAATCTTTGAAATAAAATGGGAAATACATTACATATTATTCCGCAAGTCGTTCGCACTCTATTTTAACGCAACGGCACTAAGCTCCTCGCCCATGGCGACTCGCTAAGAACCGGCGTTAAAAAAGGCTTGCTTCATAATAGTAATGCTATTTCCCATTTTGTTTCATATATCGATTTCCAGATATGTTTCCTTCATAACAGGAATGTAGCTTCCAGATGATGAAAGTTTTATGTAAAAGGGAAGTGGACATTATTATTATGAAGCAAGCCTTTTCGAATGTCGGTACTTAGTGAACCACGGAGTGGTGAACTTTAGTACCGCTACATGAGAAACAGAGCGAAAGCGTCTTGCGGAATAATAGATAATGTCCACTTCCCTTTTTATAAAACTTTCATCATCTAACTACTCACCAGGCGTTGGTTTCTGGCACGGTCGATCACGATTGCGATCGTGATGATGGCGGCTGCAAAGAGCACCTCGATCCCCATATATACGAATGCTTCCGATGGTATCTTTGCCTCATAGTCCAGAAGATCAACGACTTTGACGTACCAGTAAGCCGGAAGGAAATGAGCCAGCTTGATGACTCCTGCTCCAAGGAATTCCATCGGAACAAAGATGCCGGACAGGAATGCCATACCAAGGGACACTATATTGCCGATCATACTGAAACCTTCCTCGTTTCGGACAATCTTACTTGCAAGAAATGCAAGTGCCATGGCTACAAACATGTAGCAGACCATATTTAGCAGATTTCCAAGTCCTGCCGCCGTAAACATTTCTTTTCTGAATACAAAGCACCCTCCAACCGCAAATATTGCGCATCCAAGAAATCCTGTTACGATCGTTCCGAGAAGGATCTCTTTTGTCATATTTGAATATTTATATGCCGAGTTTGCGATCCGTTCTCTTAATTCTTTTTTGTCATACACGATCAATACCGGGCTTACACCTTCAATCATCATGACCACAAGTATCCATCCCAGATAACTGAAAAATGTATATCTCGTACTATGTTTTCCGCCATGGCCTTCCGTTGTCATTGTTACGTTTGTCCTGGTCTGAAACAGTTCATTTACCTGAGCTGCTGCCTCCGCCCGGTCATATCCGGCTGCAAAATATGCATTCAGATAAGAGATATATTTATTTACATCTGCTTCAAACAGTTCCACCTTGCTCCGGTTCGGAATTGCAACGATCTCGATATAATCGGACAGATCTTCCTTATCCAGATGATCCGCATAACCTTTTTTAATGCGGACGATACAGTCTGTATCCCGGTTAAACAGACTGTCCTGCATCGCTTCCGTCGTATCTGTTTTTAATTCAGCATTTTTATGTGCATGATCCAGATACGAAAACAGTTCTTCACTTTCTGCCGTCTGGTCATAATCAAACCAGGCGAATTTACACTTCATGCTTTTATATTCATCTTCTGTTTTGCCGGAATTCGGCAATATAAATCCAAATATAATGCCTGCAAAGATCCCAATATACATCAGCATTGAGCCTTTTTTCTTATTTAAGATTTTAAAATAGGATTTAAACACTTGCATATTTATTCCTCCTTAAGACCAGAATACTCGCTCCAAGCAGGCAGACAGCCATACTGGTTAAGATCAGGATATTTCTGAAATAACGGTCGTAATTATCGTATACATTGAGTGCATAAAGGCAGTCCGTTACCAGCACTGCCGGATTAACCCGGTTCAATATCGGAAGTTTATCTTCAATACTGTTTTTAATTCCCGGCACCATCAGATCCGCCATAAAAGAGAAGATCAGGCTGGCCGCTACCGCAATTCCAATCTTTCCTCCATATGAGCATTTTGACCAGGTACCAAGCAGCATTCCTCCGGCAATACCGATATTACATGCAATAAAGAGTACCAGTAAAATAGCCGGATACTTTGTTCCAAACTGTACACCGAACAGCCGCATATAGATTACAGTGATAACCTCGGCTGCAAACTGAACCAGCAGTAATGCCAGATACTCCGCCAGAACAGTCACAAGTTTAGGATTCGGTGACAGACAACGACGCATTCCAAGTGCGCTTTCATTTGCCTGCAGCTTATGCATTCTTGTGATTCCGGCAAAGGAAGAAAACAGGCAACTCATAGCAAGCACTGCATAGAAATAATTATAATACTCATTCTGACATCCGTCCGTTGTGGAAATCTCTTCATAATATACCGCATCGCTCTGCACTGCCTTCTGAATGATCTCCGATGCAGCCTCCGGATCCTTCTGCATCAGATTCAGATACATCTGTTCCATCTGCTTATACTGATTCAGGATTGATTCCAGTATCGACTCCTTGATGTCACTCTGCCTCACTGTCAGGCTCGCATCCGATGTATAGATCACACCGGTCACTTCTTCATCATTTAACTTTTGAAGTGCTTCTTTCTCGTTGAGCACCTCCATGTCGATCCGTTTATTCTCGCCGTCCATAGAAAGCGTAGACAGCACCATCATAAGCGCTGTATCGTTCTTACCATCCCTCACAACTGCGACCGGGATATCTTTAAACATCTCATCCTTTTCCATGATATTTCCGAATGCCATGTACATGAATGTGAATAATGCGATCGGAAACAGTATCGTCCAGAACAGTGTATCTTTTCCTTTTATCAGCATTTTACCTGCATATTTAAAATTATGCCAAAACATATCCACCCCTCCTAATCCCGAAGTGTCTTCCCGGTAATCTCAAGGAACACATCGTTCAGACTTGGAAGCTCGGTATATACTTTTCCTAATAATACCGCATGCTCCTTCATATATTCCATAACCCGGATCAGATTGTGATCTCCACCGGAGTAGGTCAGCTTCAACATTCCATCCTGATATGAACTGTCATACACATGTGGAAGCTGTCTCAGCTCCAGCAGTTGTTCATCTGTCAGTGCCGGAGCTTCTATGAAGATACTCTCTGTCTTCTTTATCATTTTTTTCAGCTCTTCCTTCGTGCCAAGAGCGACCTTCCGACCTTTATCCATGATCAATATACGGCTACAGATCTGTTCTACCTCTTCCATGTAATGAGAAGTGTAAATGATCGTTGCGCCCTTCTTATTCAGCTCGACAATTCCCTCTAAGATCTTGTTCCTGCTCTGTGGGTCTACCGCTACCGTCGGTTCATCAAAAAAGATCAGCTTCGGTTTGTGTGCGATTCCACACGCAATATTTAATCGTCTGAGAAGTCCTCCTGACAGTTTTTTCGGCAGGAACTTCTTGTAATCCTGAAGCTCGACAAATGCGATTGCATCCTCTACATACTGTTTTCTTGTCTCTTTATCCCTGATATACAACCCACAGAAATAATCGATATTCTCATATACCGTCATTTCATCAAATACAGCCACATTCTGCATTACAACACCGATCTCCCGTTTCAGATCGTAGCTCGTCGATGTCATCTTCTTACCAAATACGCGGACATCGCCCTGATCGTATGTAAGCAGTGACAAGATACAGTTGATCGTCGTCGTCTTGCCCGATCCATTCGGTCCAAGCAGACCGAAGATCTCGCCCTCTCTCACCTCCAGATCAAAATGTGATAATGCTACAAAATCTTTATATCGTTTCACCAGATCTTTTACTTCAATCGCATATTCCATAACTGTCTCCTCATTCATTTTCTATTCGGATGCTATTGTTTCTTCCGGCATCGCGTCTGAAACTCATCGCACATGTTCCATGTTATGCTGTCATTCTACCATATACCAAAATTTTTGTTCAGTGCCAATCATCACATCTGTAATATGACATTTGTCACATTCTTTTAAAATCCGGAGTTTTTCAACCGTAGTCAATTGACGCTGTATTTCTCAACAGGTATACTAATACCGTCACTTATAAATCCAAGCCGGTTCACGCAATTACCTGACACCCGCGTGACCTGTCTACATACAAGGAGAAGTTATGAAGCAAATCCTGACTCGACTGCTTATATTTGCAATATGCTGTATTATGTGTATTCACACTTTTTCTATATGCACGCGTAGCGTAATATATATTCTGCTTGCGATCATACTTGCTTTTGGCACAATGCTGATTGCTGACAGGCTCCCACCCACAGCTCCGGTACTGATCCACGTAGGCATATTTATTCTGTGCTGTCTGTGCCTTAAGTTTGTTGTATTTCTTCCGCTTTTCTGCTTCTATCTGAGCAGACGACCGGTTTGTTTTACTGCACCCATCGGAGTTCTTTCCATCATTCTGGCATCTGCAAAACTTCCGATGGATACTTTACTTCTGATAGGTGTCCTCTGTCTGTGCAGCATATTATACGGATATCTGACTACAGCGCTTACCACCCTTCATCAACAGATGAAGCACCTTACAGATACATCGGAGACAAACGAACTTCTGGCAAAGGAACGAATCCGTATGATCCGGAAGGAACAGGATAACAGGATCTATACTGCAACCCTGAAAGAGAGAAATCGTATCGCCAGAGAGATCCATGATAATGTCGGTCACATGCTTACCAGATCCATTCTTCAGGTTGGTGCGATCCAGACGATCAACAAAGAACCGATCCTTACAAATCCGCTTTCCTATCTCCGCGCTACGCTGGATACCGCCATGAACAGTATACGATCAAGTGTCCACGACCCTCACGATGAATCCATTGATACGAAAGCTGCCATTCAGGATATGTTGAATGATATAACAGGCTTTCATACTTCATTTGAATATGATATGGGCAACATTGTTCCGAAGGATATCAAATACTGTCTTATCAGCATTGCCAAAGAAGCGATCACCAATGCCGTAAAGCACAGCAACGGCGATCAACTCTCGATTCTGATCCGGGAACATCCGGGCTTCTATCAGTTGACGATCCGTGACAACGGAACAGGCATTCACCTTACAACCTCCCCCGGCATCGGACTTACCAACATCCAAGAACGAGTCCAATCCTTATCCGGTACTTTACAGATATCAACCGAATCCGGATTCCGCCTGTTTGTCAGTATTCCAAAATATACACAAAAAGGAGATAGAACTGCATGAATATTATAATTGTTGATGATGATGCATTTGTCAGTGCATCTTTAAAGATCATATTAGAATCCTGCTCAGACATTACCGTACTTGCAACCGGAGCAAATGGCCACGATGCCATCTTCCTGTACGATACATACAGCCCCGATGTTCTGTTAATGGATATCCGTATGGAAGGCATGGATGGTCTGACCGCAGCGAAAGAAATCATCACCGGACACCCTGACGCAAAGATTCTGTTACTTACTACCTTTGCCGACGATGACTATATCATCAAAGCCATCCGGACCGGCGCAAAGGGATACATCTTAAAACAGGATTTTGAGACAGTTGCATCTGCGATCACTGCCGTACACAACGGTCAAACTGTCTTCGGGAATGAGATCATGAACAAGATCCCTACCCTGTTACAGACTGATGATCGTTTTGATTACCTGTCCTACAATCTTACGGAAAAGGAATTTGAACTGATCCGACTGGTTGCAGATGGTCTGAACAACAAAGAAATTGCGGAGCAGCTCTTTCTCTCGGAAGGAACCGTCCGCAATTATCTCAGTAATATCCTTATGAAGCTTGACCTGCGCGATCGCACTCAAGTTGCCTGTTTTTATTATAAGAATTTATTATGATCTGTTTTTCAATATCTGCATTCTTATAAGCTGATAATTTGTGTCCGTTATTTATTGGACGATTTTTTTCTGCTGATCATCACATATCCTGCCAATATTAATATTCCTATCACAGACAGGCATATGCCCGCCATCAGATATGGTGTATTGTAGGTCAGTGTAATCACATGTTCCCCTGCTTCTACAGGAACACCCATCAGGCCGGTTCCGATCTTTACAGGAGCTACTTTTTTGCCATTAACAACTGCCGAAAATCCCTTATTGTACGGAACCGCCAGATATAAAATACCGGATTCTTCTGTCGTTATGTGACCATTTAAAGTATTATCGGTCCATCCGTCAAATGTCATTTGATGTGACTCTGTATATTCTTCAAATGCTTTCACTACATTCTGATCTAAGGAATACAGCGCAAATGCTTTCGTTCCCTCCTGATCTTTAACTGCCGTTGTATAAAGACGAATTCTTATCGCATACATTCGAATCTGTACAGCATCCCCTTCTTTTACCTGACCTACATGATAAAAATCCGCTGAATCCGTGTAATTCGTAGACACTGTTACTTCATCATTCACCTTTACTTCGATACACTGAGGCTTCGTGTCCGCACATTCCAGATACAGATCTTCGTCTTTTTCCGCAGTAAGATTCACCGTGATTGCTGAAAAAACATCATTGGTACTGATATAGGAATACTCACCGTTCTTCTGTCCGGTAATATCCATACCGGCACTTGTTACTGCATCCTCCGGTATATCAATTCTTGTAAAGGCATTCTGCGTGATCTTATGTCCGGTCACAAGCTTTACCAGTTCATTCTGATTCTCTGCCATGCTGCCTTTCTCGAATACATCCGATGTATCTTCCGTTTTCGCTGTTCCGCTCCAGTCAAGAACATCTTTACTCATCAAAAATCCCATGCCTGCCAGATTATCCGCTTCGTAGAAATCAATCTTCTCATTTTTCCGGTCGATCAGACGATACCCACCTGCAACCCCTGTTTCATCAGTCACAACATACCGTACATTAAAGAACTGGCGACTGATCGGAGTTACCCCTCTATAGGTATATTCAATATTCTGATATCTTGATATTCCAAGGCTGGTAAACACATCTACTATACTGCCATTTGCCACAGATGAATACCAGTTTACGTCTGAATACGGCATATAGTTCTGTGACACCAATGCAGTCTTTCTCTCCCCTTCTGCAAGCTGCAACTGCTCATAATCCGTTAACCAGTCCGAAGCAGATATCTCGCTCTGAAGCCGCTCATCATTATACTTCTGCGGCATCTGAATCCATGCATTTGCAAAGATCTCTATACACAATAATACTATCATCCACACATAGCAGGTCGTATAACGAATACTCTTTCTGACATACAAGATCAATAAGATCAGATATGATATACCAAAGAGCAATACAGCCGCATAGGAATAGGAATTCGCATCTTCCTTATTTAAGAACAGCTCCAAAAGGAATATAGTAATACCGATACCTGACATACTGATTATCTGCCATACCTTTACCTGCTGTAATCTGAGCATTCCGATATAACCTGCCATCAAAATGAAAAAGACAAGGATAAATGCAAAACGATTTCCGAGTCCATGCGTAATCGTAAAGCCATGCAGGACATAATTTAATCCGACCATGTTCAATCCAATAGTCAGGAATAAAATAACGGCCGTATATCGAAGCTTAAAACTACATTTGATTCCCGCTCCGAATAAGAAAAGCAGGAAGAACATAATCACCAGAATACCGCAATAATTATTGTGACTGAACAAATATCCCGTCGATATCTGTCGCAATGGATAAAATGAATTAACAAACATTCCTAGATTACTGATTCTATACCATGGAAGACTATAGTCCCCGTTTCCACAGGATGACAGATTCATAATGGCATAAAGAGACGGAAGAACAACCATTCCCGCAATCGATACCGCCATAACCGACCATCCGAAGAAACGACATACACCGGACCATAAATTCTTAGCATTCTTCCAATCCTGCATAAAAAAATAGCAGACTATAAACAGGCAAATATAAAATGCAAAATAATAATTAAACAAAAATGCACAGGCTAATAACAACGTATAACGGAGCTGCCATTTGCCTTCCGCCAGATGCTCAACTGCAATCGCAATAAACGGAAGCAGAATCAGTCCGTCCAGCCAGAGCACATTATGATTATATACCACCACATAACTGTTTAACGCATACAGGAGTCCGAACATCATGGAAATTACAGTTATATATTTCTCTGACAATCCCTTTTCCGCAAATCTGCGAATCTTTGAATGCCTGAAAAAGAACAGTCCTGCCGGAGCCAGGCATGATGCTTTGAGTACGATCATCAATGTCATAGATAATTCAACACGATCCGGACCAAGTACTATGGCTATAATATTAAACGGGCTCATGCAGTAATAGAACATGTTCAGAACAATATCGATTCCAAGCCCCCGTTCCCATATAAATGAACCTTTATCCCCTGAATGCAGCCATTCAAGGAAAATTTTCAGTATACCGGGATATTGATCACATGCATCCTGATACAGAAAGCTTCTGCTGCCAAACGGATATACATGTTCTACAGCCATATTTATCATGTAAAATCCAATACATATCAGAAACAACAAAAGATACATCCCGCAACTGCGTATGTATCTTCTGTTAAATCTGTCATTGTTTATCGTTATCGTTGAAGTAACCGGATCTGTATCGAGTTCCCGCTCCCCATGAATATTTTCATTTATCTTCATAAGCTTAAATCCATCTTTCAAAAACACTTTAGTAGAAACAATGATTTCCAATAATCTGATAATCAGATAAAGAATCTGTATCAATATAATTCTTATTTAAGAAGCTCATAAAACTTCCAATGTTGTTGTTACCGGCCAAGGCATCATTTGCTGCCTGCTGTGCTGTTGATAACGGACCATCCTGCAAGTATCCCTGCATTACGCTTCCCGTTGCACAAGGGAACTGATTCGGTGCATAAATAACTGATGAAATAGAACTTCCCCATTTACCACTTCTTACACGGTTCAAAACGACATTTGCTACTGCCAACTGTCCTTCATAGGATTCATATCCTGCTTCCATGCTGACCAAACATGCCAACAGATAAGCATCATCATACTGGGATGCATCAATCTTAGAACTATCATCCGACTTCTCCTCTGTTGTTGCTTCTGTTGTAGACACTTCTGTATCCGCTTCTGTTGCTCCCTCAGTTGTCGGAGTCTCAGTTGTTGCCGTCTCGGTTGTTTCTTCATCTGCCGTCATTATATCTGCACTGTCATCAGTTGATACCACTTCATATGCTTTCTGCTGTTCAGCTTCTACCATAGCTGTGTAGTCATCAATCGACATTGCATACTCATAAGTTTCTTCTACTGTGATATAATCCGCAGCTATATAACCATCTGTTCCGTCATTCATTGTAACTTCTACCCAATCCTTATCCTGTGTCTTAACAGAAAGAACGGTATCCTTCGCTACAAGCCCAAGGATATCTGACTGTGTAGACTTATCTGCACGTACACGAACCGTATCATCTGTTACTGTTCCAAGGACTTTCTTGTAATCTTCTGCATATGTCTCAGCATCCTTGCCGGTCAGAATATAATCACTGTTTACATACCCGATTACATCTCCCGATGAAATCTTTGTCCATTCACCGGATGTCTCTAATACATCACCTACATTACCGTCAAACAGCTTACCTACGATGTTGGAATCTGTCGTAGCTTCTTCTCTGATATTTAATGTATCATTGATCTTTGCGATAAACTTACCATCAAATTCGGATTTCTCCTCTGCTTTTGCCACTACAGTCTTCTTCTGAGCAGCCTTCTTTGTCGTGCTGGTCTGAAGTGCAGCCACATCAACAGTGGCAGCCTCCTCAGTAGTTGTCCCAACAGATGCAGTCTGAGCAGTCTGGCTGTTCAGATATGCCGGGCTGTGATCCAACGCCTCTCCATACTTTACAACAAGTCCAATTCCCGCTGCTGTAACAATCGTAGCTGCTGCCACAAGCAGATTACGTTTTATGTATCTATAACTAAACAAACCTCTTCCCACATGGGAAAAACGATTATTTCTTCTAATTCTCATCTTTTCGTACCTATTTATTAAAATTCATGACAAAATGTTACATTTCTGTTAAAAATAATACTCTAATTCAAAGTTTCTGTCAATACGCATATGTCTTCCAACCAAAGTTTTTATGGTAAAATGTATTAATTTTCCGTAAATAAACGCTGGATTTTTTTGTTTATTTTATATAATCTGCTGTAATTTTATTTTACAATCTAACATTTAACATTTCCGTCACAAATGCAGGTTTATTATAACATTTTCATACAATACCACCTGTTTTCTGAAATTAACTGAATTTATTCTCCAACATCAAAAAAATCCATGCTATAATAATGAAAAATCTCTTGGATACAAGTGTTTTTTCGAATAACTAAAACACCAAAGGCAGGTATATACTATGCGAATCGATAAATTTCTGGCAAATCAGGACATTGGCTCCCGCTCCCAGGTAAAACAATATATAAAAAAAGGAATGATCTCGGTAAATGGAATCGTCTGCAAATCTCCCGAACAGAAGATTGATGAAAATGCAGATCAGATTTCTTATAACGGAAAGGTGATTGGATACCAAAAGCACCATTATTATATGCTGAATAAGCCCTCGGGCTGTGTCAGCGCAACAAATGATAATCTACATATAACAGTTCTGGATCTGTTAAAAGCTTCCGTCCCTGTAAAGAATCTTTTTCCTGTCGGTCGTCTGGATATCGACACAGAAGGCCTGCTGCTTATCACCGATGACGGAGAACTATCCCACAATCTCCTGTCGCCGTCCAAACATGTAGCAAAAACATATTTTGCTCGCATCGATGGTCTGGCAACAGAAGAACACACAAAAGCATTTAAAGAAGGGTTGGACATTGGCGATGACAAGCCAACCAAACCGGGTACTTTAGTCATAAAAAACACCGACCTAAACACCCAGACTTCGGAGATTCTCCTGACGATCACTGAAGGACGCTACCACCAGGTCAAACGCTCCTTCGAAGCCCTCGGCATGAAGGTCACCTACTTGAAACGCCTGTCCATGGGAAGTCTGACGTTGGACAAAGCCCTCGCTCCCGGCGAATTCCGCGAACTGACAGAAACCGAGTTACAGGCATTAACCCGAAAATAACTATGTAGCAATACATGATTATAATGTAATATGCATTAACCAACAGATGAATAACTATCCAGTCTGACATTGATCTCCAAAGAGAATGATCTAATACGGAAAATCTTTTTTATTTAGTTTTGCGCAGATATTGTTATTCCGTATAAACATACAGAAGGAATTCTGCCCCGGATACAACCAACCACTATAATATGACATAAGCGAGGATTTCGAAATGAGATGCACATTGCCAGTAAATGCGGGCGCTTGTTCGAGCCAAAGGCGAGTTAGCGCAGGAGCATTTACGAATCGGGCATGTGCAGCGAATCGAAACCGCAGCGAGTCATTTATAGTGGTTGTTTGTATCCGGGGCAGAACCCCTTCTATATGTTTTGTAATAAATAACAATATCCGCATAAATTACAAATAAGATTTTCAGTATTAGATCATTCCCTTGATGTACAGAATGCTACTTGTAATTCTTCCACCGGAATGTTTTACATAGTCACGGTATTCTTCGTAGCTGATGTAGTATTTTTTGCCCCAGGATGAAACGATCAGATACTCATGACCTGATATTTCTTCTACCCCTGTCACAACTACATAATGACTGTGAACATTCTTTTTCATGGAAGCAAGCATACGTCCATCCTTTTCCACATACATATGGATTCCTTTATCGCCAAATACATTCGGGATATTCGGTCCGATTGATAATACAACCGGTTTATTCTTACGGATCAAATGCCGAATCTGCTTCATCATTTCCTCATCTGACAAAAACAATCTCCATCTTGCACGAAGTCCGATGTCATTCAGCATAAAATATCGGTTCAATGTATTCATTAACGTCACACCTGTCATTCCTTTATACCACAGGAAAAAAACATAATGCTTATAGAACCATTTTACATATGCAAGATAGTCATTTTTATTATATAAGCCCTTCGGCTTGTTGATTTTGCGAATTGCATCTGTCATAAGCCCCGGGTTCTGTTCTGCAAGATAGATTGATATATCTGCCAAAGCAATTACACCACATCCTACCTTCTGCATCTTCTTACTCCTGCACCATGACTGATTTCCGCCATAGCTGATTGTATTCATATTTTTTATTCTAATATATTCTTTATTTAACAGATAATTATTCTCCATATATTTCACCCTCTTATATTAAATCTTGGACAATATATATTATCAGGCTTCTATAGAGAGATTATAACACCCATCTGCCATCACTTCAACAATTTTTTATACCATGAGAAGTAGTTTTTAAAACCATGTTTTCTGTTTCTTTATTTTCCCCTTTACTTTTTGTGTTCATTCTGCTATAAAAGTAATGAGCTGGACAAGTGATCGCGGCTGTCATATGACAGGTGAGGAAAGTCCGGGCTTCGCAGGGCAGGGTGCCGGATAACGTCCGGTGGAGGAAACTCCCAGGCTAGTGCAACAGAAATAAACCGCCATGTACATGGTAAGGGTGGAAAGGCGAGGTAAGAGCTCACCGCTGCTTCTGGTAACAGAACAGGCTCTGTAAACCCCACTCGAAGCAAGACCAAAAAAGCAGCTTCGGCTGTGAGACGAATGGCTGCCCGTCAAGTCTCAGGTAGGTCGCTTGAGCTTTATGGTAACATAAAGCCTAGATAGATGATCACTCTCGACATAACCCGGCTTATCGTCCAGCTTTTATATGATGACGATAAATGGGCTGGCTATATATGTATTTCACAGAACACTCGCGTTCTATTTTCTACATAGCGGTTCTAAGCTCTCCGCTTTTCAAGCGGCTCGTCAAGTACCGACGTAGAAAAAGGTCTGTTTCATACATATATAGCCAGCCCATTTATCTGTTCATTGACTTATACAAAGTGAGAGATAACATACATATCCCAATAGTAATGTTATCTCCCATTTTGTATACAACTGATTATATGCTATTTATATAAAGAAATACGATAACTTTTTCTCTGTCTTTGATTATAAATATTTGTTTCTTAAAAGCTCTTTCTTCATCCTCAGACTTTAAAACAGCCTCCACCGATAAACTCACGTAAAATCGAGTTCAACGGAACAATGGTATCTTCCAGAGTTACAAAACGATCAGTCAATTCTTTCAGGCGTAATGCATCTGAATAAAACGGTGACTTCTCCGATACCTCCATCAGTAATGGATTTATATATTTTTTTAATACAGAATATTCATACAACAACCCGGAATTGAACATAACATCAGCATTACTCTCATATGGAAATATATACCGTTCTTCACCCTGTCTGACAGATTTCCACATTGAAAGTGTTCGTTCTATATCGTGCCCACGAGTTCGGTTATCTCGAACGATCCTGCGGATCAAACGACTGTCTATGGTAGATATCTTATCATCTGTATCGATCGTCAACTGGTTTAACGGACTGATATATATACGATATTTATCCTCATCGGGCAATGCATATAACATCTTCGGATTCAATGAATGGATTCCCTCAAGCACAAGCACATCCTGATCTCCGATCCGCAAATTATCTCCCTTATACAATCTTCTTCCATTTAAGAAATCAAATTCGGGAAGTTTGACCGTTTCCCCCTGAAGAAGCATCTGCATATCATGGTTCAACAGTTCCACATCCACCGCTTCCAGACATTCAAAATTGTAGTTTCCATTTTCATCCCTTGGATTATCTTTCCGATTGACAAAATAATTATCTACTGCAATCGGATGCGGATGCAATCCAAGTGCCCGAAGTTGTATACTAAGGCGATGCGAAAATGTCGTCTTACCGGCAGAACTTGGTCCTGCGATCAATATGATCTTTTTCTTTTCTTTGCGTATGTTTCTCGCAATATCATAAATCGTATTCTGCTGCATGGCTTCACACACAAGGATCAACTCCATACCTTTACCCGCTTCTACGATCTCATTGAGCTTCTCTACCGAATCAGCGCCTACACGAATCGCCCATTTCTTTGCAAGCTCCTTTAAAGTCAGCACGCTGTTATGTATCGCTTTTTCGCTCATATCCTTAATAAACCTCCAAAACATTCTGTTAACAGAGTATGCCGACATTTAAATGTCCGGCTCTCTGTTATCCATCTATGCTGTACACCTGTTTCAAAACTGCACAGATGGTCTTTTGTTCTGCTTTTATTGTTTTCAGACGTTTTGCGGCATTCTCCGTATTCTTACCACTCAGGCTGTCAATCAACCCTGCTGTTGTATCTCGCTGTTTTACCAGCCACGACCGCAAAACCGGATCTTTCTTTCGCAACAGGCTTCCACCATACATATAGCACCAGTCCTCTGCAAAATCTAAATTATCTGCCTTATCTGTCCACGCCACATCTGCAGGTTGTTCATCGTGTTGTGGTAAATCTCCATTCCACACATCAGGCTGTGGCAAATCGATCATACATTCATCCGCCTGTAGCATCCTCTGAATCCGTACATCCAAAAGATTATAATATTTTCCGGCATCGATCAACATTTGTTCATCTGCAAGATGGTACCCCTTTCCTGCCAGATATCGTCTGACCTTTTCAATATCCGACTGTGGTTGAAGCACAAGCTGATCACAACGTGTGACCACCTCTTCGCCGCGTTCCAGAATGTCGATCATCAACATACCGCCCATTCCAGCCAGAACAACAGCATTTACCTCGCCCGGTACGATTGTATCAAGCCCGTCGCCCATACGTATCTCTATCTGATCCGCCAGGTTCATTGCCTCTATATTCCGTTTTGCGATCGTGATCGGTCCTCGTCTGACATCGGATGCGATCACCCGTTTTGTTCTGTGCTGTTCTATCAGATATATCGATACAAATGCATGATCGCAGCCGATATCTCCGACTGCATCACATGGCTGTATCATATCCGCAACCGACTGCATCCGTTTCGACAGTTCTATCATATGCTCTCCATCCCTATTTTAGTATATATAATCTCTCAGTTTTCTGCTTCTGCTTGGATGTCTTAGCTTCCGAAGAGCCTTTGCCTCGATCTGACGGATACGCTCTCTGGTTACGTTGAATTCTTTACCAACCTCTTCCAGCGTTCTTGCCCTGCCGTCTTCAAGACCAAAACGAAGCGTAAGCACCTTCTTTTCACGTTCGGTCAATGTATCAAGTACCTCTACCAGCTGTTCCTTCAATAAGGTAAATGCAGCAGCATCTGCCGGAACAGGCATATTATCATCCGGAATAAAATCACCCAGATGGCTGTCTTCCTCCTCACCGATAGGTGTCTCTAAGGATACAGGCTCCTGTGAAATCTTCAGGATCTCACGTACACGCTCAACAGGAATATCCATAACATCTGCAATCTCCTCCGGCTGTGGTTCTCTTCCAAGCTCCTGTAATAACTGTCTGGATACACGGATAAGCTTATTGATCGTCTCTACCATATGAACCGGAATACGGATTGTTCTCGCCTGATCCGCAATTGCTCTTGTGATCGCCTGACGGATCCACCATGTTGCATATGTGGAGAACTTATATCCCTTTCTATAATCAAACTTCTCTACTGCCTTGATCAGGCCAAGATTTCCTTCCTGAATCAGATCGAGGAAAAGCATACCACGTCCAACATAACGCTTTGCAATGCTGACAACCAGACGAAGATTTGCTTCTGCAAGCTTCTGCTTTGCCTGCTCATCTCCTTCTTCCATACGTTTTGCCAGTTCGATTTCTTCCTCAGCACTCAGAAGCGGTACTTTACCGATCTCTTTCAGATACATTCTGACAGGATCTTCAATACTGACCCCATCCGGTACAGAGATATCGATTTTATCTACATCTACATCCTCTTCCAGATCATCCAGCAGAAGTTCCTCATCGTCATCCTCTTCTGTGATTGTCAAAATATCTACATTATGGCTCTCTAAAAATGAAAAGATCTGTTCCATACGTTCCAGATTCAGCTCAATTTCTTTTGCATCATTAAAGTAACGGATAATCTCTGTATCTTCAATTACCATCTTTTTCTTTTTTGCCATCTCCAGTAAGCCCTGAAGCTTCGCCTGAAATTTCTCTTCAATCTGCTCTTTATTCTCTTTTGATTCCATAAACCATGATCCTCCATAAATATATAATAGTTTATCCACTTTATAATGAAATATGCAGCTTCGTAAGATCCGCCTTGGCACGTATGAGATTCTGCATCTCTTTTATATCATTTGTCTTTGCCAGTTTATCTTCTATACTGCTTAATCTTATCTTTTTCACAACATCTGTCACCGCATTGTTGATTTCTTCCTGCGTCATGTCAATTCCGATATTCGTCTGAAGCATCTCTGCCACCAGACGTTGTTCCTCTATCGACTCAAATGTTGTTACGATACTTGCCGGTTCCACCTTCCCGTTTTCCCGATATTGTGAAAACAGCTTGTCTGCCACCACACGGTAAACGCCATCTTCAAAACTGGTTTCATCAATGATACCGTCCAGCTTCTGAAATAATCCCGGTTCATTGACCATCCATGTCAAAAGCAGCTTCATCGGCTTATTCTTTGCCGGATCGACAGCTCTGCTTTCATGCTCCGCCCGTCGTTCTTCCCGTTCTACGATCTCCGAACGCGGAACACCTGCAATTCCATATTTGTGTACCAGATCTGTAAGACCTGTCTTATCAATATGATATAGATTCGATACTGCTTCGATATAATTATTACGTTCCAGCACTTCTTCTATCTGTGCCAGTCGTTTTGCTGTCTCATTGTGGAAGGAGGTTCGCTCCTCCGGATCATTCAGATTATACTGTTCAGACAACATCCGCACCTCAAACATGATCGCACTCTCTGCCTTCTGTATCCGTTCCTCAAACGCTTCACTTCCAAGTGTCTGAATAAATTCATCCGGATCTTTATGCGGTCGCATATTGATGACTCTCGCAGATATTCCTACCTCTCGCATAATCGAAATAACCTTTAGCGTGGCTGCAACACCCGCACCATCACTGTCATATGCCAGATATACTTCATTCGTATATCGTTTCAATATATTCGCATGTCCAAAGGTAAATGCTGTTCCCAGCGACGCTACCGCATTATCAAATCCTGCCTGATGCATGGATATGACATCCATGTAGCCCTCGCAGCAGATAAACCCTTTTCGTCTGCTTCTCCTGGCAATATTCATTGCAAACAGATTCCGACTCTTATCAAATACAACTGTATCACTGGTGTTGATATACTTTGGCTTTCCATCACCCATAACTCGTCCGCCAAAGCCGATCACCTTGCCATTAATATCCAGAATCGGTATCATCGCACGATTCCAGAATTTATCCAATCCGCCATTTTTCTCATCGATCACTACCAGACCGGAATCCTTTAACTCAGAATCGGAATACCCTTTACCTTTCAGATATCGATACAAGTCATCCCGGTAAACATCGGCATACCCAAGTCCAAATCGATCGATCGTTTCATCCGAAAGTCCTCTGCCTTTAAAATATTCATAGGCTTTCTTTCCATGTTCAGTATGCCTCATAATATAGTGAAAATACGCTGCCGCTGTCTTATTCATATCGCGTAGCAGTATTTTATATTTTTCTCTTGATGCATCCTGTCCTGACTGACTGCTTTCAGGCAGTGTCATTCCTGCCTTATCAGCCAGATACTGTACTGCTTCCGGGAACGACATATTCTCATATTCCATGATAAATGTAAATACATTTCCCCCGGCACCACATCCAAAACAGTGATACAGCTGCTTGTCCCGATCCACCTTAAAAGATGGTGTCTTTTCATGATGAAATGGGCAACAGGCTTCAAATGTCCTTCCTTTTTTTCTGAGGCTGACATATCCCGATATCACATTCACGATATCATTTCTGGATATCACCTCATCTATGACCTCATCTGAATAGTACAACGACTACCCTTCCTTTCCAATTAAATAATTTTCCATCTATCTGTTCGTTATCCTAATATAAAACGTAATCATATACAGATTACAGGGATTAATTCTGTCACCACACCATTCGCTCTCGTTGTAAACATATATATTGCAAACTTGACAATGATGTTATCTCAAATACCCTTCCACGCACCCGGAACATAGATCTTCTTAAATGTTTCGATCGCATAATTATCCGTCATACCTGCTATATAATCACAGATTACGGTCGTAAGATCCTCCCCCATATAGAGCATTTCTATGCTTTCATTATTCAGCCTCGATTGATCTTCTCTGTAATAATCAAATAATATCTCTAGTAACTTTTCTGCTTTTACTTCTTCTCTTTTTGCCACAGGATTCGTATACAGATATTCAAACATATATCTGCGAAGCGCTGATAACGCCTCACCGATCTCTTCTGACATCCGAACTGTATCCGTTTCATAACTGGTATCAATCACATCATGGATCAGACAGTCCAATCGATCTCTGGTATTGTTGCCAAGTACCTTAACGATACTAACCGGGAGATCGGATTCTTTCATAATTCCACCTCGAATTGCATCATCCATATCATGATTTACATATGCAATCTTATCTGCCAACCGGACGATTTTTCCTTCCAATGTTGCCGGCGTACAGGATGTCTTATGATTCAACATTCCATCTCTGACTTCCCATGTCAGATTCAACCCTGCTCCCCTTTTCTCCAGTTTTTCCACCACACGCACACTCTGTTCATTATGCTGAAACGACCTGCCGGAACATCTGGACAATGCCCGTTCTCCTGCATGTCCAAATGGTGTATGCCCCAGATCATGACCAAGTGCGATTGCTTCTGTCAGATCCTCATTCAGACGAAGCGATCTTGCGATCGTTCTTGCAATCTGCGCCACCTCAAGGGTATGTGTAAGTCTCGTTCTGTAATGATCATCTCCCGGTGACAGGAATACCTGTGTCTTATGCTTCAGGCGACGGAACGCCTTACAGTGAATGATCCTATCTCTGTCCCTCTGATAGACCGTCCGAAGATCACACTGTTCTTCCTCCTTGTCCCTGCCTCTGCTCTGATCACTGAATGATGCATATGGGCTCAGGATCTCATGTTCTTGTCGCTCCTGTTTTTCACGAATTAGCATATTTTACCATCCTCCATGGTCAATATAACGAATATAGCAAAAAAGTCCGTACAATTTTATTATTCTACAGACTTTTTCATTTTCCTTTATTTTATTATTAAAGAAACTATTTTGTTTTTCTTTTATTTTCCCTCTTCATCCACTGATTCTGATTCATCCGGTTCAGCTTCCTTCGCTGCTTCTTCCGCAGCTTTTCTCTCCTTCTCTGCAGTATCAATGATTCTTTGTTCATTCAACCGGAATATCTTTCGTATCGTATGCGTTGTTCCCCACGCAATTGCCCCAAACAAAAGCAACAGCCACATATACCAGATACTCACAAACACAACCGGATATTTCACACAGATAAATATCGGAACAAACCATGCGATAACGACCTTTACCCATGACCACAGGTAAGTTATTGAAAGTACCATTGCATTTCTTACCGTGATACTCAACGCATTATTATACCTTGCAATTAACGGAAATAAAAACGGTACAACAAGTGCAACTAATACTGCCTCAATTATAAGCACAAATGTATAAAATGTTGAAATAAACCCTGTCACCCGCTTGATCATAATATATTCAGCCAACATTACAGCAACTGCAACGAGCAACAGTAAAAACGCAATCGTAGATTGTTTGAAACTACGCTTAAACTCATGAATGAAACCAGAAACAACAGTTTCCTCTTCATCTTCCTGAAGTCGGATGCACATTGCATACAATGCAGTAAATGATGCACCAATCGTAAAAATTGGAATACATCCTATTACAAAACAGATATTCAGTGCAAACATTGTTCCAAATGCATCCATTGCGCGTCTCAAAAACGGTTCTTTATCCCTTCCGCTATTCTTGTTGTCTTGATTGTTTGTCATTTCATTCATCAAATTTTCCTCATAAACAAAAATATAGAGAACCTGCTACAGCAGCTTCTCCTCACTTATTCAGTATATATAATGTGGGTATCGATCGCCCATGGCTTCCGATACCTACATTATATTTTATAAAAGACCTCTTTACTCCTTTACACCACCAAGTGCCACACCTGCGATAATGTACTTAGAAAGGAAGAAGTACATAACCAGAATTGGAAGTACTGTAGTGAAAAGTCCACAGTAAATCTGACCCCAGTCTCTTGACTTATCATTTGCCTTTAACGCTGAAACGTACATAGGCATTGTCTGCTTCTGTCTCTCTGTTGCAAGAATAATTGAAGGTGTATACAGGTTATTCCATGATGCAACGAATCCGAAGATCGCCTGTGTTGCCATAGCCGGTTTCAACAGCGGAAGTACAATCGTATTGAATGTATGAATTTCTCCCGATCCATCGATTCTGGCTGCTTCAACGATCTCAACTGAAAGACCTGTTTCCATGTACTGCTTCATGAAATAAACAGTAGTAGGAGCAGCGATTGCCGGAATAATCAGCGCTAAGAATGATCCGTATAAGTGTGTTAAGTTACAAATCTTAATGAAACCAACGATTGATACCTGCTGAGGAATCATCATGATCGCATAAATAAAGCCCCATGCAAACTTCTTTAACTTGAAGTTATATACTGTAACTGCATAAGCTGTTAATGATCCGAAATAGATCTGCAATGCTGTAGCCGGAACAGTAACCAATAAAGAGTTTAACATAGCCTGAAGTACGTTAACACCACTTGTTTTTTCACTACCTGCTAACAAACCTTTGAAGTTTGTAATAAATTCTCCACCCGGTATCAATTTAATACCTGTAACAATTTCTGTTGACTTTAAAGTAGAGTTAATGATCAAAATATAAAATGGCAATATTGACAGGAAACAAAGCAAGATACAAACGACGTATCTGACAATCTTGCCTCCTGATACTTTTGATTCTGTCTGATCCACTTTGTTCACCTACTTTCCATCCTTTGATGATTTTTCTGCTGTTAATTTGTAGAACAGTAAGCTGATAATCAGTGTGAATGCAAAAAGCATAACTGAATATGCAGCGGCTTTACCATAATCCTGTGTACCTCCGGCACTTACATACTTCTTAATCAGCATTACGACTGTTGTTGTTGAATTAACGGATGATCCACTGCCTGTTACAACTACAGGACCGCCCTCATTGAACAACTGAGGTATATCGTACATCTGTAAACCACCGATAGCTGATGTTACAAGTGTATACTGTAAGATCGGCTTTAACAATGGAAGTGTAATCTTGAAGAACTGCTGTTTAGATGAAGCACCATCTACGCTTGCAGCCTCATACAGGGATGGGTTAATACCTAAGATACCTGCACAAAGAACGATCATTGTATTACCATACCACATCCAGAACTGAATGAAAGCAATGATGATCAATGATGCCCAGCCATGATTTAAGATACCACCCTTATCACACCAGCCAAGGTCTTTGAAAATAGTCGTGATAGGACCATTAACCTCGAACAGACCGTAGAATAATACGGCGATTGTAGCTGCTGTAATAATGTTAGGCATATACATGATAACCTTGTAAATACCACTTCCCTTTAACTTGATCTTGATGTCTGTAAACCATGCAGCAAGAAGTAAAGCCAATAAAATCTGTGGAATGAAGTTTAAGATCCACAGAACAACTGTTACCATTAATGACTGCCAGAACTCGCTACCAGTCTTTGCAAATACATAGTTTGTAAAGTTTCCAAGACCAACTGTCTCGGTTACATATCTACCATTTTTAGCGGAATAGATTAATGAATTATAAAAAGTATAAAGAAGAGGATACAGCTGAAAAACTAAGAATACAAGAAAGAATGGAATGAGAAACAGTAATCCATATTTTCCATATTCAACTGTCTTATTCTTTTTCATTGTGTAAGAGCACCCCCTAAAAATTAATTGTTTATAGTACACACGCACCAGCAACTTTCATTACTGATGCGTGCAAATTGTGTTACTTAATCAGTTTTTAGGGATTATTCAGCTGAAATACCTAATTCTGATGCACACTTATCCTGGATATACTTAACAGCTTCATCAACTGATTTGTATGTTCCTGAATTGTATGCTGTAGAAGCTTCATCAATAAATGCCTTGATTGAAGCATCCTGGTATGTTAAGTTGCTGAGGTTAATACCTTCTGCTGATGCTGCCCATACTTCGATAGGATTCTGACCACCAAGGAATTTAGCTGCTGCATTGTCAGCGCTAAGTTCGCCAGCGATAAGTCTAGCATTAGCTTCTTTGTTGTTTACACAGTCACCTGTCTTGTTTGTGATTTCAACACCTACGTCTGGATCACATGTTAATTCGTAAAGAAGGAATGCAGCTAACTCAGGGTTATTTGTATCCTTACCTACACATACATATGTACCGCCCCAGTGATAAGATGTAGGGCCTGTAACAGCTCCCCAGTTACCATCTGTAGCACCATTACCCTGCATTGAACCAATGAACCAAGGACATCCGAAGTAGCAGAATACCTTAGAATCATCCTTCATATCTGCTGCCCATGAATTATCCCACATAGATGTGTTGTTTGAATATTCACCATCGTAAATCTTCTTAGCTGTCTCAAGATACTCTGTAACTGACTTGTCAAGTGTAAGAGTTTCCTTTGAACCATCATCTGTTACCCAAGGCTGTGACTGAGTATCCCAGATAGCATACTTAACATCAGGAGCACCAGACACGATCTTGTATCCAGCAGCCTTTAATGTCTCAGCTGTCTCGAAGAACTTATCCCATGAAGCAAGTGCTTCCTGAACCTTTGCAGGATCATCTGTTCCAAGAACTTCCTTAGCGATGTCTCTTCTGTAGTATACAGAACCTGCTGTTGCCTGCCATGTTACACACTTAAGCTCGCCGTTTGTTGTACCATACTGCTTAGCGAAGTCGTATGAGTTAGCAAGCATCTCATCTGTGAAACCTAAGTCATACAGATTAGCCGTCTTTGAATCATCCTCTGACCAGTACTTAGCTACATCGTTATCAGCTGGGATAAGTGTAGGATACTTGTCTCCGCTTGTAAGAGCTGTATCAATAGCTGTCTTGTAGTCATCTGATGTTCCACCAAGACCAAGTGTTACGAACTCAACGTAATCCTTGTACTCTGGGAACTTGTCAAGAACGATGTTCAGCTTCTTTGAGAAATCTTCATCCCATGAATAAGCGTAGATCTTCTTGCTGTCATCCCATCCATCTGTGCTAGGAGCTTCAATCTTAGCTGCTCCTGAAGCGTCCTCTGATGATGCTTCTTCTGATGATGCATCCTCTGATGATGCTGCCTCTGATGTTGCTTCTGATGATTTTGACTCTGTTGTTGAATCATCCTTGTCACCACATGCAACAAGTGATAATCCCATAGCAAGTGCTAATGAAAGAGCCAATGCTTTTTTGATTTTTCTCACAAAAAAACCCTCCTTTTAAAATATGTGTGCTATTCCTTTCATTCATACTTCTGCGGATTGACATCTGCATCTGTATTATTTACTGGAATGCCTGCCACTTTTATACATGATCTGATTAACTTATCATTTACACAATATGTCAAACATGATTATGTATGTGGCTTTCTTAAGATATTATTGACAAATTTCCTTGTCAACATAGGCTTATTATAGGACATATTATCTAATTTGGCAAGTCCTTTTTTATTCTTTTTTATCTTTTTTGTACATTTTTAAATTTTCGTTAAAAAAAATTTACCAATTTGCGACATGGGGTATTTATACTATTTCTACAATTTTAGCTCAATTGACATACAATTTAAACTTTTTCTTTTCCTTTGTCTCATTTTTCACATTGTTGCATTTCTCTTTCTATATAACTCTGTCTGTACACAATAGTCAATGCGTATTTGTTAAAATGTATACGTTTTTACCACAACACACATCGCCAATTCTGTTTTTATCAGGTACTCATCTTTATGATCTGCTAAATACATATTCTTTATATTTCATTTCTTATATTTTCATTCTTTTTTCATACTCTTTACCATACCTGCTCCTTTTTATCCATTTCCATCTGTGTTATACTTATCATTATTATATAAGAAGAAAAGGAAACAATATGGGCAACAGTAAAAAGAAAAAGAAGAAAAGCAACAATGTCGCCGCAAATTCTCAGGCGCAGGTAAAAAAACAGACTGCTGTACAAACAGCAAAACCGGCTAAGGCACAAAATATCGAAACCAAACAGGAAACTGTCAATACTCAGACTGCCGTCGAAAAGAAGGAACCGGCAAAAGCACAGAATATTGAAAACAAACAGGATCAGCCGCACGAGTTCAAAGATCCCCGCAAGGTTCCACCAAAGGAAGATCTTAAGATTGAGGACAAACTGGAATTTGCAACGATGTCCCGTAAAGAGCGCCGGGCAGCAAAAAGAAAACGATTAAAGGAAACTACCGAAGGAATGACCTTTGTGCAAAAGTTACAATACTTTTTATATGCATATAAGATGGAGATCCTGTTGCCGCTGATCGTGATCATCGCAATCAGTCTGATCGTAGTTGCATTCTTCCGTGGCAACAAACCGATTGCACTCTCCTATGCAGTTGTAAACTGCGAAGATCTGGAAGCACTTGACACCTCTGTCATAGAAGCTGATTATTGGAACTACTATGGTTTTGATGATAATTATCAGTTTCAGAAGGTTCTGGATCTGAAGTATGATCCAAGTATCAGCACAAACGATGCATCCAAAGATGCCGAAAGCGGAAACTACATTGCATTTCCTACTCTATGCGACGAAAACTACTACGATATTATCATTACAAATAAACGAGGGTTGGAATACCTAAGTGAAAGTTCGATCATTCATACACTTGGTGAAGCATTGCCTTCCGATCTGTATGATATTTTCACTGCTGATTATAATGATCAGATCACAACTTCTCCTGCTTACACAGGAAAGAGTGCTCCATACGCGATCAACATCAGTGATACCGACTTTGCAAAGAAGTTGAATCCGGGATACGACGATGTCTACATCTGTTTCCCCGGCGTATCCGAAGACAACCAGAAGCGTGTCAAGCAGATCTGTAACTTCATCTTCGATCTCGGATTGGAGCTATAAATAATACCTATATAGAAGGAGATCACACAGGGCTGTCTCCGGAGCGGAGCCGTTATATGAATATACCCACTATAATATGACGTTTGCGAGGATTTCGTCGCAAGCAACACATTGCCAGTAAATACGGGTGCTTGTCTGAGCCGAAGGCGAGTTAGCACAAAAGTATTTACGAATCAGGCATGTGTTGCGAGCAGAAACCGCAGCAAGTCATTTATAGTGGGTATATTCATATAACAGCTCCACTCCGGAGACAGCCCTGTGTAATCTTCTTCTATCCAACTATATTCTGTTTTGTTTCTTTTCTATTATAGTAAAGCATTCCGAGGACTAAGACTACTGCCATCACGACAGTTGCCACTATGCTGCCCTCCATGCCGAATTTACCGCCTGTCAGAAATATATTTCCCGTTTTAACCTCAGAGGAAAGAACAGCACTTCCTACGTTGGTTCCGCTGACAGAGATTCCGTAAAAGGTTCCCTGCACGAAATTCCACATACTGTGGTAGCCAGCTGCACCCCAGATGTCATTTGTTTTTATCACATACAGTGACAGGAATATTCCGATCAACAGCAGGTTGATGAATGCCAGAATCGTAAGTCCCGGATTCAACATATGGCAGAATGCAAATGCCAGCGAATTCACAAGAACAGCTTTTACCGCCGAGCTTCGTTTCATCAGGCTTATCATAAAATACCCGCGGAATGCAATCTCCTCGCTGAAGCCCTGTACCAGAAATCCGATAAAATATAAAAGTACGATCAGCAGATTGCAGCTCTGATTCCAGCCCTTAATATCTACAAATCCAAGAGCAGCACCTGCAAGTACGCAAAGAGAGAAGGATACCGCGCCAACAAGCAAGCCCTGTACATAATGCTTTGCTCCATCTTTCTTAACAATTCCCATGGAATAATAGGAACGCTTTTCTATCTTATTACAATAGACCAGAACAGAAATGATCAGAATCAGTGTACAGAATAATGTAAGTATATACATTCCGTCTGTCATATCGGTTGCCAATTCCATCATATCTGAAAATGATGAATCGTCATTTAAAAACAGCCGCTGCAGTTGGTCGAACATTTCCACATTCGACAGGAACAGGTACATTTCATATATCGCAGGGAGCAAACCTGCAATAAAGCTTCCGATCAGGAATACCAGAATAAACCGCCATATTTCCTTGCCAAACGAATAAATCTTTCCTTCTTCGCCTGCCCGTTTTGCAATCTCAGGCTTTTCTAATCTCATCTTCATATGAAACATCCCCAGTCTGTCATTTTTACTTCTATTCTTAATTCTTAATCTTCTCCGTCAACATCCATGTTCATGATCTGACGCTTTCTTGCAAGCTCATCATTTGCCAGATATTCATCATATGTTGTCTGCTTATCGATCAGGCCTGTATTGGTAAGCTCGATAATACGGTTTGCTGTCGTCTGTACAAACTGATGATCCTGTGATGAGAACAGAATAACACCCGGGAACTTGATCAATCCGTTATTCAATGCCGTAATAGATTCCATATCCAGATGGTTTGTAGGTTCATCTAAGATCAGGCAGTTCGGAGCCATGATCATCAACTTGGATAACATACAACGAACCTTTTCTCCACCGGACAGAACCTTTACCTTCTTAACGCCATCATCGCCGGCAAATAGCATTCTCCCAAGGAAGCCTCGTACATAAGTTGCATCCTTTTCTTCCGAATACTGCGTCAGCCAGTCTACGATGATCAGGTCATTATCGAATTCCTTTGTGTTGTCCTTCGGAAAATAACCCTGTGAAGTTGTAACGCCCCACTTGAAGCTTCCTTCATCCGGCTTTTCTTCTCCCGCAAGGATCTTGAACAGCATTGTTGTTGCCTTTGTATTTGGTCCGACAAATGCAATCTTGTCATCATGTCCTACTGTAAACGATACATCATCTAACAGTTTCTCGCCTTCTACTGTCTTTGAAATATGAGATACAGTCAATACTTCATTTCCGATCTCTCTCTTTGGGCGGAAATCAATATATGGGTATTTACGGCTGGATGGCTTGATATCATCCAGTTCGATCTTTTCCAGTGCTCTCTTTCTGGAGGTTGCCTGTTTGGACTTGGAAGCATTTGCCGAGAATCTCTGAATGAATTCCTGTAATTCCTTGATCTTCTCTTCCTTCTTCTTATTTGCTTCTTTCATCTGCTTGATCATCAACTGACTGGACTCATACCAGAAATCATAGTTACCGGCATATAACTGGATCTTTGCATAATCGATATCGGCGATCTGAGTACATACCTTATTCAAGAAATAACGGTCATGGGATACCACGATAACGGTATTCTCAAAGTTGATCAGGAATTCCTCCAACCATGCGATCGCATCCATATCCAGATGGTTCGTAGGCTCATCGAGAAGAAGAACGTCAGGATTGCCAAATAACGCCTGCGCAAGCAGTGCCTTAACCTTCAGTCCACCATCCAGATCTTTCATCATCATATAATGATATTCTGTATCCACACCAAGGCCATTTAGCAAAGTCTCCGCATCGGATTCTGCTTCCCATCCGTTCATATCAGCAAATTCGCCCTCGAGTTCGGAAGCACGGATACCATCTTCATCTGTAAAATCTTCTTTTGCATAGATCGCATCTTTTTCTTTCATGATCTCATACAGGCGCTTGTTTCCCATGATAACAGTATCGAGTACTGTGTATTCATCGAACTTGTAGTGATCCTGCTGTAATACAGACAGACGCTCCCCCTCATCCATTGTGACATCACCCTTTGATGGTTCGATCTCTCCTGAAAGGATCTTCAAAAAGGTTGATTTACCGGCTCCGTTTGCTCCGATCAGTCCGTAGCAGTTACCCGGTACAAATTTAATATTTACATCTTCAAATAAAGCTTTCTTTCCAAATCTTAATGTTACGTTATTTGCACTTATCATCGATACACATACCTTTCCATTTTTCTAATCTAAAAGTATATCAACTAGTTGAATATGTGTCAATTATGAAAAGAACGTATGCGCCTGAAAAAAGCCGGAAAAGGCTAATTTGGCAAGTCTTTTCCGGCTGACCGGTCAGGGGTGAACCCTTCTGTTTTGTTTTCCTGTTATTTCAGATTCTTTACAATCGGATCATAAAGATCTAATTTGCAATGTTTGTCCTTGCTGAAATGGGAACAGTTTAAGCAGCTCTTTTCACCATCCGCTTTGTTGGTCATGCTGTTGCAATGGCATGTCTTTTCATAAGCACTGCAACGTTCTGCTACCTCATGATAGGTTTCTGTTGAACTTCTCATCGTTCTTACCTCCTTGACATTTGTCAGTCTTTATCGCAGATTTCATAGATCCGGTCATGCACCAACAACATCAGGCAATGATATCTGCATAACTGTCTATTATCATCTACATGCATTAGTATCTGCATCTTCTCCTTCATTTATTCCGAACACTACCGGATAGTCTAATGTTTATATAAAATCACCATTTCTTAGTCGTTCTGTTCTTGACAAGTTTTTCTCTATTCTGTACAATCAAAAGCAAAAATATTTTTAGGAGATGATTTTTTTTGCACCCCAGTACAATTATCCAGTTAATTACAATTATTCTATTAATCCTGTTATCGGCATTCTTTTCTTCTGCCGAAACAGCTCTTACAACCGTCAATAAATTCACCCTGCGTTCAATGGCTGATAGCGGGAACAAACGTGCTGCCCGAGTTCTTAAACTGATCTCTAACAGCGACAAACTGATCAGCACAATATTAATAGGTAATAACATCGTGAATATTTCAGCTTCCGCTCTTGCAACAACACTTACCACTAATTTATTCGGAAGCAAGGCAGTCGGAATCGCAACCGGAATCCTCACCCTTTTGATCCTGTTATTTGGTGAGATCACACCGAAAACGCTTGCCCAAAATAACAGTGTTAAAATGTCAATACTTTATGTGGACGTCGTACAGTTTCTGGTATATATCTTTACCCCATTTGTATTCATCATAAACAAGATCTCTCATGTTATTTTCTGGATCTTACATATGGATACAAACGAAAGTGCCAAATCCATTACCGAAGATGAACTGATCACCATGGTAAACGTCAGTGAGGAAGAAGGTGTCATCGAGAACAAGGAAAAGGAAATGATCACAAACGTAGTGGACTTCGGAGATTCCCGTGTTCGTGATATTATGATTCCCCGTACCGATGTGACCATGGTTCCTGTTACCGCTACTTATGATGAACTGCTGAAGCAGTATATGGAGGTTCCTTACACCAGACTTCCTGTTTATAAGGATTCTCGTGATAATGTCATCGGCATCCTGCATGTAAAAGATCTGTTCTTTTATAAAGCAACCCATGACATCAACAATTTTGACGTAACAAACATCGTCCGCGAACCATTCTATGTTTATGAATTTCAAAAAACAAATGATCTTTTGGCAAACATGAAATCCAGTTCAAATTCCATCGGTATCGTGCTGGATGAATATGGCGTCTGTGTTGGTCTGATCTCTATGGAGGACTTGATCGAAGAAATAATCGGTGATATCAAGGATGAATACGATGATGCAGAGCATAATAATATTGTGAAAATAGATGATACACATTACAGCATTGATGGCGGAATCAAATTAGACGACCTGAACGATGCGCTGGATCTGGATATCGAATCTGAAGATTATGATTCTATCGGTGGTTATATCATCCAGTTATTAGATCACCTTCCATCCGTTGGAGATACAGCATCTGATGGTGTGATATCCTGCAAGGTAACAAAATTAGATAAAAATCGTGTTTCACGAGTTCTGCTCGAAATTCTACCAAAGCCGAATACTGATATTGATAGCAACAACGAATAATCCAATCTGTTCTTAAAAACTGCCATCTAAAAAGAGCATCATAACATAGACACACATACGTCTGTTCAGTTTGAGTTTTTAATTTTAAAAATTCTGTCAAAATGCTTGTGTTGTGATTTTTATTCCTATATAATAGAATACTAAGGTTATAAAGTCCTGTATTTCATATCGTTTACATGAAAGCAGGACTTTCCTATAGAATTCATACAGATTTGGTTATGTTTGGGAGAGATTCTAATGAATAAAAATATTACTCGCAGAAAAAAATTATTACAGATTGCAACTTCTCTGAGTTACATCGATCCGGATGATATACCTGAGATCGATCTGTATATGGATCAGTTAACAACCTTTATGGAGGATAAGCTGAACGCTAATAAACGAAGTGACGATGACAAGACCATGACAAAGACCATGATCAATAATTATACGAAAAACAACCTTCTCCCGCCACCCGACAAGAAGCGTTACTCCAAGGATCATCTGATCATGCTGTTGTATATTTACTACCTCAAGAACTTTGTAAGTATCACTGATATTCAGACACTTCTTGCCCCGATGAATAACAACGACTGCTATAGCGGTGAATCACCGGTCAACATCGAAGAGGTCTACCGCAAATTATTCAATTATGAGATCGATAACTATAATGACATAATCAAAAGCATCTTATCCACCTATGATAAGGCATCCGATATGTATGATCCGGAAACAGACGCTTATCTTCACGATATGTGTATGGTCTCTATGTTGTCCGTTGATGTCTATGTTAAGAAGAAGTGCATCGAGCACCTGATTGATGACATGCATTCCGTTCAGGAACAGACATTAAAGAAAAATGAACAAAAGATAAAAAACGCAGAGAAAGCAAAAGCTGCAGAGAAAGCCGCCACAGCCGGAAAGACAAAAGCAAACGATACATCTGTCAGCTTCAAGTCAACTAATAAAAAGATAAAATAAAATTTTCAGATTGTACTATAAAGAAATACAGCAAGCCACGCTTGCTGTATTTCTTTATAACTAAAATGAATGAAAAAAGGCTCTGTTGCATCTGTCCAAGTGTCTTTGCAGGATCCCAGTAATTGTTACCAACACGCTGTGGTGTAGCATATGCTGCCTGTGCTGCAAGTGCTGCGATAGCCGGATCTGCCTGTACTACATCTGAATTTGATGCTGCATAATTCTCACCCCATGCATCCTTTGCCTTTGATTCAGATTCAGCTCCAAGTGTAATATTGAAATCAACATCCTTATACTTCTCTTTGAAAAAATTCAGTAATCCGGTTGTGAATTCCTGATCTTCTTCAGAAGCCCATACTGTTAAATCTACAGTTCCCGTTGTGTTTGCGATCAGAGTTGCTACTGCATCTTCATTTGTAAAAGCAGATGCTGCATTTTCCTTCTGTGTTTCTGTTGTGCCGGAAGCTGTTGTAGTGTCGTCTGCACTTCCGCATCCTGCTAATAAGCCAAGAGACATCGCTCCTGCAAGTGCTAATGAGATAATCTGTCTTTTCTTCATTAATCGCTCCTCCTTGTTGGAAATAATGTATAAATTTTTCTCACTCCGATGCTTTATTTTCGTTTTTGCACAATCTGTTGTTCTTTATACGTTGATAATAGCATGTGCATTTGCGCATGTTGATACATTTTGATCAGTTTTTTAACCTATTTTTATGTGCTATATTACAAATACATCTATCTATCCAAACAGATAGTTGCGTGTTTTTAATAGTTTTTTCCAAAATATGGTGCAACAGTTTGCGCAAGTAGCAAATAAGTCTCTCTTTCTGAGAAATACTTAACTAATATAAGCCCGGCTACCTGTCTGATTATATAAAAAGCAATGACATTCATGCAGTTTCGTAATGAGATACACTCTAACCATCAGCACCAAGCCCATGCCTGAACCCGCAGGGTGAGTTTGGACGACTGCTGATAAATAGGTGAGTGTATCGAATAGAAACAAAATGAGTCATGCGTTTATATAATCAGACAGGAAGTCGGACTTATATCATTCTAACCCAACACAAAAGAGAGCCTTATCATCAGCTTAATAAGGCTCTCTTTAAAGGAGGGGGGTATTTATGTTCACGTTAAAACCTCAAGGCTTCAACGGTTTGCATACATTCTATATGCCTGATCTATTGCGTAGATCCTTTCAGTGTCACTTCATATCCTAATAAAATCCGGTCTGCGATCTCTTCACCTTCGATCATCCGAAATAGTGTCTCTCCGGCTGTTTTACCAAGTTCTTTTGGGGCATACTGTAATGATGTGATCGCCGGGCGGTTATTTTCAAGCAGGACGCTGTTATAAAAAGAAGCAACCTTAATCTGTTCCGGAACAGATATGCCTTCTTTTCTAAGCTTGTCCAGCACCCAGTTACAGATACCATCATCCATGCAGACAATACAGTCGACCATGTGGCGCATACTGTCTTCTACCGCCATCTCGACATTTGATCTGTCAACGCAATCCATATATACTTTCATATCTTCTATCATAAGTCCGGCACCGGTAATACCTTGTTCAAAGCCTTCTCGCCTTGTCCGGTTGACTACATGATTGCTGTCCCCACCGATCAATGCAAATTTCTTCATTCCCTTCATAATGAGAATGGAGGTTAATTCCCGGCAGGCTGCGATATGATCGTTATCGATCTGCGCAACGTTCAGTTCTTCCGTGCTTCCAATCGCTACAAATGGAAGATCCGTCTGTTTTAAATATTTGATTCTATCATCCCGGATCAGTGTCCGTCCAAGAATCAATCCATCAATCTTATGATTTTCAACTACTCTCTGTAGTTGTGACATATCATCCATTGTATTCACTTGTCCTCTCTTAGTGTAGCGCAATGTTTTGCGCAACTCTTGTATTTAAACAAGCAATTTTTACGCAATTTGTCAATCATTTTTTTAAATTTTATTTTTCTGTGTATTCCATACAGGATTCCCTGACGATCAGATTACATGGGATCTCAGCCTTTAACGGAGTACGGATACTAAGGTTTGATGCAGCGTAGATCAGGTTTGCTCCATGCTGTCCCATATCATATGCCGGAGCATTTACCGTTGTAAGTGCAGGAACTGTATACTCACTAAGCTCTGTATTATTAAAGCCAACAAGTGAAATATCCTCCGGCACTTCCATATCCGCTTCCTTGAATGCCTTTAATGCTCCTACCGCAAGCGCATCACTGGCTGCAAAGATTGCACTTGGACGCTCGTCAGATCCTGCTATCACTTTTCCCATCTCGTAACCGGAAAATGTATTGAAGTTTCCCTCATACAGATATTTCTCGTATGGAAGATCCTTTTCCTTCATATATGCAATGTATTCTTCCAGTCTTGGATCAACCAGAAGCTCATGATTTCCCACATACTCTTTACCACCCATAAATCCAATCTTGCGATGCCCCAGATGGTACAGATAATCAAGCGCATCCCTTACTGCCTGTTTGAAGTCCATTGTCAGGGATGTAATGTTGTAGTTCTCAACCTTCATATCCAGAAATACGATATTACTGCATATCTCTATAAATGATTTTACTTCCTCATGCGCAAACTTACCCAGACAGATAATTCCATCACAACCACGCAGCATGTCCAGATAGTTGCTGTCATTCCGAAATACCCGAACCAGTTCAATCGACTGGCTGATACAGAAATCCTCGATTCCCTTTCTTGCGGACAGATAATAACTATCCTTCATCTCATCCTCTGCGGAAAACCAGAGTACAAGACCAAGTTGGAATGACTTCTTCAATCTGGCTGACTTTTTCTTTGTATAGTGTAGCTCTTTTGCTGTCCGAAGGACTCTTTCCTTAGTCTCCGGTAAAACATTTAATGTCGGATCATCGTTCAAAATTCTTGAAACTGTAGCCGGTGACACATTTGCCCGTCTCGCAATATCCTTGATTGTCGTCATAATGTACCTCTTTACTCCATATTTATTGGATAAATTTACTATATTTTTACTAACTTAGTGTAACAGATTTCTTTTTATTTTTCAATTACTTTTTCAGTAAATCTTTACTAAAGTATTGTTGACATTTTACTAAACATATGTTATTCTGTCACTATAAAGAACAAACAGACTTTGAAAAACAGACACATCTGTACAAGTAAACACACATTTACGCACCGTACAGATGTAAGCACATCAATTATCATGTATGATCAGGAGGATAAACATATGAAACATGCATCTGAACTAATAAAAGACTTTGAATCAGAACAGTACAATGAATTATTAACCGATATCTATGTCGATGAGCATCTGCTCGCTTATCAGAATGGCAGATATATCGCCGCTCTTCAGGAATTCATCAAAGATTTCGGAGACACAGAGGTATCTATCTTCTCCGCTCCGGGCAGAAGTGAAGTAGGTGGAAATCATACTGATCATCAGCACGGTCAGGTACTTGCCGCATCTATCAATCTGGATGCGATTGCCATCGTTGCAAAGACTTCCGATGATAAGATCCAGGTTATCTCAGACGGATATGATCTCATTACAATCGACGCATCCGACCTCTCTCTTGTAGAAAGTGAAAAAGAAACAACAATGGCTCTGATCAAGGGTGTTGCTGCCGGATTAAAGGAACACGGACACGCTGTTGGCGGCTTCAAAGCATATATCACCAGCGATGTACTGATCGGTGCCGGTCTTTCATCTTCTGCAGCATTCGAAACAATCATCGGAACCATCCTGTCGGGACTTTATAATAATGGTTCCGTATCTGCAATCGAGATCGCGATCATCGGTCAGTATGCAGAAAATGTATACTTCGGAAAGCCTTGCGGTCTGATGGATCAGATGGCATCTTCCGTCGGAAATCTTGTACATATCGACTTTGCAGATCCAGCCGATCCTATTGTTGAAAAGATCGACTTTGATATGGCAAAGAGCGGTTACAGTCTCTGTATCACTGATACAAAGGGCTCTCATGTAGATCTGACTGCTGACTATGCTGCAGTTCCTGCCGAGATGTGTGCCGTTGCGGAGATGCTTGGCAAACCGGTATTAAACGAATTAAGTGAACAGGATATCATCGACCACATGACTGATATCCGCACCAAACTCGGCGATCGTTACCTGCTTCGTGCCCTTCACTATTTTGAAGAAGTAAAACGGGTAGAAATTCAGGCTGCTTCCCTGAAAAAAGGTGATATGCCGGCATTTCTCGCGGCTGTTAAAGCATCCGGCGATTCTTCTTTCAAATATTTGCAAAACGTATATACAAATAAAGACATTCAGGCTCAGAATGTATCTGTTGCTCTGGCTGTCAGTGATATCACACTTGGAAGCCACGGAGTAAGCCGTGTTCACGGCGGTGGTTTTGCCGGAACCATTCAGGCATTTGTAGAAAACGACACTGTTGAAACTTATCGTCAGGCTATGGATCATGTATTTGGCGAAGGCTCCTGTCATGTACTGAAGATCCGCAAATACGGTGGTATGCAGGTACTGTAAAACAGACGACATGATATAATGAACGCAAAACCACTTGCTTGCAAGGGGGCTGATTTTGCGGAATGCATAGAATGTGCGAAGCACATGATATAATGAACGCAAAATCACTTGCTTGCAAGGGGGCTGATTTTGCGGAATGCATTGAGTGAGCGAAGCTCACGATATAATAACAAATTTTATGGGAGGTTACGATTATGATAGAAACATATATCAAAGAATTAGTTACTTATGGTTTAAATAAAGGACTCGTAGATCCTGCAGACGAAATATATGTTACAAACCGTCTGTTAGAGTTATTCGACATTCAGGAATACACCGAACCGGCCGAGATTCCATCCCGTCCGCTCGTTGATATCCTAAACGATATGTTAGATTATGCATACCAGCATAAACTGATGGAGGATGACACGATCACAAACCGTGATCTTTTCGATACAAAGATCATGGGTATGCTCACTCCCGCTCCATCCGTTGTACGGAAAATATTTGCTGATAAATATGCTGTATCCCCAAAGGAAGCAACGGATTATTATTATGCTTTCAGCAAGGCTACAAACTATATTCGTGAAGACCGTATCGCAAAGGATGAAAAATGGGTTACGGAAACGGAATACGGTCCGATCGATATTACGATCAATCTGTCCAAGCCGGAGAAGGATCCAAGAGATATCGCAAAAGCCGGAAAGGCAAAGAAATCCGGTTATCCAGCCTGTCTGCTCTGCCGTGAAAACGAAGGCTATGCCGGACATTTCTCACATCCTGCAAGGCAGAATCACAGAATCATGCCTATCACCTTAGATGGACAGGCATATTTTTTACAGTACTCCCCTTATGTATACTATAACGAGCACTGTATCATCTTTAATGCTAACCATACTCCAATGAAGATCGACCATGCCGCATTCGTGAAGCTGCTTGATTTTGTCCGACTGTTTCCTCACTATACAGCCGGATCCAATGCCGATCTTCCGATCGTTGGCGGTTCCATTTTAAGCCATGACCATTTTCAGGGTGGCGGCTATACATTTGCAATGGCAAAGGCTCCATATGAATCAAACTTTACTTTACCTGGTTACGAAGACCTGACAGCCGGTATCGTCAAATGGCCTATGTCTGTTATCCGTCTTCAGGGTTCCGATCCTGCACGTATCGCAGATGCAGCAGATCACATCCTGACAGCATGGAGAAATTATACGGACGAAGCTGCTTATATCTATGCTTACACAGATGATACTCCACATAACACAATTACTCCTATCGCAAGAATGCATGGAGATCTGTTTGAACTGGATCTGGTACTTCGTAACAACATCACAACCGAAGAATGTCCGATGGGACTCTACCATCCACATAGCCAGTATCATCATATTAAAAAGGAAAACATCGGTCTAATCGAGGTTATGGGTCTGGCTGTTCTTCCTGCAAGATTAAAAGGCGAAATGGCAGAGCTTGAGGATGCAATATTAAACCACAAGGACATCCGCGCAAATGAAGCTATAGAAAAACATGCAGACTGGGTTGATGAATGGATCGGAAATTATGACATTACTCAGGAAAATATCCATGGAATCATCCAGAACGAGATCGGCAAGGTATTCTCAAAAGTTCTGGAATGCTCCGGTGTATACAAAAATACCACCGAAGGCAGAGAAGCATTCATGCGCTTTGTAAATACCCTTTAAATCCTGCTCCGCTTCCTAATACCAAATATATATGGGATTTTCTTCCCGCATGGTCGGGCAGACCAATGTCTGTCCGATCAATTTTATGTCTGCGCAGGCACTACGGCAAACAGGAGTACTGTGCAAATGACTCGTTTCGATTTCTATAAACTGCATATATCTGATTCGCAAATATTCCTGTGCTAACTCGCCTGACGGCTCAAACAAGCACCCATATTTGCTGATATATGCAATTTATTACGAAATCTTCGCTTGATGTCATTTGGCACAGTACTCCTGTTTGCCGTAGTGCCTGCGCAGACATAGGTTGGTCGTAGGACAAACAAAATCCTCCGGGAACGGATCGTCTTGATCCATTCCCGGAGGATTTCCTGTTTTATATGTTGTTATTCCGAATCTTTCTTCTCTTTATCCAGATTCATTCTGCTGAATACAAGTTCATAACCATCTTTACCATAATTAAGAGATCTGTTTACTCTGCTGATCGTTGCTGTCGATGCGCCGGTCTTCTCGGCAACTTCCAGATAAGTATTATCCTCTTTTAACATCTTCGCAACCGCAAATCTCTGGGCTATGGACAACAATTCATTTACCGTACAAACATCTTCAAAGAAATTAAAACATTCCTCCTCTGTCTCCAATGTCAGTATTGCTTCAAACAGATCACGGACTGCTTCTGTATGCACTGTCTTTCCCATAACTCATACTCCTTTGCCACTCTTATGCTGTGAAAATCCGGATCATCCTCAGACTTTCATGCACTTTTACAATCTAAAGTATTAATATGATAACTCAATTTCTTATAATTTGCAATCTTTTTTGATCCAGACCGCAAGTCCCTGACGGTTTACATAGAATTCGCCACAGCCTTCTTCATCGATACGGATATCATACTTTGCATTTCCCATTACATCTGCGAAATGGCAGCCTGCGAACTGTCTGCCGACATACATACGCTTTGTTCCGCCGGTTCCATCTGACATAATAACTGCCAGACCGGAATTCTCATGCTCTGCATCTCCTTCTCTGGTGAAGCCGACAACATCCGGATGATCAAAGTAGTCATGCTGTGTTCCATATGCATATTTCTTACGAAGCTTTAACAGCTTGTTCATAACCATCTTTCTGGACTTAATCTTAGCCGCAGGAATGCCTTCATAATCACCCATGAACATACATGGATATCCCTGTTCTCTTAATAAAATGATCGCATATGCCAGTGGTTTAAACCACTCTGCTACAGCAGATTCCAGCACACCGCCCGGCTGTGATTCATGATTCTCTACAAATGTAACTGCCTTTGCAGGATTGCTCATCATCATGGAACCATCCAGTAACCGGCTCAGATCATATTCTCCTTCTGCAACTGATGCATCATGGAAACTGAAATGCAGCGGCACATCAAACATAGATGGCTGATTGTCCGCAGACGCAATGTAATCATTGATATAGTCACATCTCCAGTGCCAGAAGTCTCCTACCGTAAAGATCTCTTTTTCTTCTTCTCCGGCATTCGAAGCAGCTTCTGCAAAGTCTCTGATGAACCATCCAGGAACCTTCTCTGCTTCCTGAAAACGGAATCCGTCCACTCCGGTCACATCCTCATACCACTTTGCCCATGTCATTAATTCATCATATACTTCCTGATTATACAGATCAAGTTCACTGCCAATGATGTAATCATACTTGCTGAGTTTATATTTCTTCTCCGCTTCTTCCTCTGTCATACCTGACAGCTCACAGACACGTTTCTTAAAATCATCCTGTTGCCAGTCAATTCCGGCAAAATGATTCCAATTCCATTTGAACTTAGAATACTTACTTCTTCTGCCCGCGAAGGTGAACTTCGACAAGGCTCCTACTATCTTTTTATTACCGATCATCTGTGGAATATCCTTGGCATTAAAATCCGCTGCCGTAACCTTCTCCACAGAATCTGCACCTAACTTCTGTCTGACTGCAATATCTGCATATACATTGATTCCCTGTGCCTTCATCGCGTCAATTGCTTCCAGATATTCTTTCTTTGTACCATATCTGGTTCCAACCGACCCTTTCTGGTTAAATTCCCCCAGATCATACAGATCATATGGCGCATAACCCATATCTTCTTTTCCCGCTGCCCCTTTAGTTGCAGGCGGAAACCATACTGCTGTTGCACCGATTTTCTTCAATGTCGCTGCATCTTTTGCTGCTTTTGCCCATAATGTCTGATCAGCAGGTGTATTTGCATTAAAATACTGCACTAACAGCCCATTATCTTTCATCTTGCTACCTCCACAATTATATAGTTAATTGCACCCCGCTATTATAACGCCTTAATTCTCTCGATTGCTTCTACTGTATTCTCATATGTACCAAATGCTGTCAGTCTGAAATATCCTTCACCACTCGGTCCAAAGCCTGAGCCCGGTGTACCTACGACATTTGCATTTGCAAGCAGATAATCAAAGAACTCCCATGAAGTCATCTTATCCGGTGTCTTTAACCAGATATATGGTGCATTCACGCCACCGGATACAGAATAGCCTGCTGCCTTTAATCCATCATAGATCACCTTCGCATTATTCATATAATATGCGATCTGTGCCTTTGTCTGCGCCTTACCTTCTTCTGAATATACAGCTTCTCCTGCTGCCTGAACAATATATGGAGCACCATTGAACTTGGTTCCATGTCTTCTTGCCCATAAACCATGAAGTGCAACACCATTTGCATCCTTCAGATCCTTTGGCACAACTGTAAATCCAAGACGAGTTCCGGTAAATCCTGCATTCTTCGAAAAACTTCGAAGCTCGATCGCACAGGTTCTTGCACCTTCACACTCGTAGATGGAATGTGGTACATCGTCTTCGCTGATATATGCTTCGTATGCTGCATCATAAATGATCACAGCTCCGATCTTATTTGCGTAGTCAACCCATTCCTGAAGCTGTGCTTTGCTGATGGTTGCTCCTGTCGGATTATTTGGGAAACACAGATAGATAATGTCCGGCTCTTCCTTTGGAAATTCCGGCGCAAATCCATTCTCCTCCAGACAAGGCATATAGATCACATCGCTCCAGAGTCCGGTCTCTTTATCATAAGTTCCGGTTCTGCCTGCCATTACATTTGAATCTACATAAACAGGATAAACAGGATCACATACAGCAATCTTGCTTTCCGGTGCAAAAATCTCCTGAATATTTGCAGAATCACTCTTTGCACCATCACTTACAAAGATCTCATCAGCAGAAATATCAACTCCATGGTCAATATAGTCATTCTTTACGATGGTATTTCTTAAGAATTCATATCCAAGATCCGGTGCATAACCCTTAAATGTCTCTGCTACCGCCATCTCATCTACAGCCGAATGAAGTCTCTCAATAATAGCAGGAGCAAGCGGCTGTGTTACATCTCCAATGCTCAGACGGATGATCTTCTTATCAGGATGTGCCGCACTGTACTCTCTCTGTTTCTTTGCTACTGTTGAAAATAAATAACTTCCCGGAAGCTTCAGATAATTCTCATTTGCCTTAAACATGTCATTTCCTCCTAAAATCTGTCAGTCTCGCCGTCAAAAACTACCCTGGCAGGACCTGTCATGTATACTTTATTGTTCTCTCTATCAAAGCGGATGATCAGATCGCCACCTAATAATTTTACGGTTACCTCATCATCTGTCTTTCCATTTAATACACATGCAACGGCTGTTGCACATGCTCCGGTTCCGCATGCCAATGTCTCTCCGGTTCCTCTCTCCCATACGCGCATCTTTACGGTATGACGGTCGATCACCTGAACAAACTCCGCATTCACACGGTTCGGAAATACTTCATGATGCTCGAATAACGGACCAGCTTCCTTCAACGGGAAATGTTCTGTATCGTCTACGAACATAACTGCATGTGGATTTCCCATGGATACACAGGTCATATGATAATCCACACCCGCTACTGTGATCTTCTCATCAATCACCTGATCTTTATCTGAACGCACAGGCACCTGATCTGCCTTGAGGATCGGCGCACCCATGTCAACTGTTACCATATCAACCTTGCCGTCCTTTATCACAAAATCCAGATATTTGATTCCGGCAAGTGTCTCTACAGATACCGACGTCTTATCTGTAAGTCCATAGTCATATACATACTTTCCTACACAACGGATACCGTTTCCACACATCTCAGATCTGGAACCGTCTGCATTATACATATCCATTGTAAAATCTGCTTTATCGGATGGCTTAATCAGGATCACTCCATCACTTCCAACACCAAAATGCCGGTCACTCATGGCAATCGCCAGTTTCTCAGGATTTTCTACCTTCTCTGAAAAACAATTTATGTACACATAATCGTTTCCAAGACCTTCCATCTTTGTAAACTTCATATTCGTGCCTCCTTAAAACAGTGCTGTATGTTCCAGTATCATATATGCCATTTCAACAATATTGATACCATTATCCATGCTCTTTTTCTGCAGATACCGATGAGCGCCCTGCTCATCAAATCCATTATCATCCATTAATTTCAGTTTTGCAGCCTTAATTACCTTTTTTTCTTCTTCTGTACGTTCCTTTGGTTTTGTCTTGCGTTTCTTACGCTCCCACAGAATATTTTCAACCGTCAGTGAAACAGTATTGATAAAATCCTGTGTACGAAGTGGCATCGGCAGGCATGTAATTCCACTTTCTCTACACGCCTCGTAATGCACACGAGATGCAATCACAAGCATATCAAAATAATCCGGTATATTTGCCGCCAGCTCCGAAAATAACATATCCGGATACTGGTATCCGCATATAATAAGACCATCATCACACGCATCTGCTGCCTGTGCCGCCTGCGCTCCGGTCGTACATACCTGAGTTACATTGATTCCATGTCGAACCAAAAGATTTTTTATGCTCTTTGCTTCTTCTATTTTTGCAAATAGTACAATTACATTTACCAAAACAGCAACCTCTCACCCGACCAGTTTCAGTTCCTTATATTTTCATGGAACAAATTGATTCTATAATATAGCAACACAGGCACCCATAAAATGGGTGTCTGTATTACTCCTTGTTCTTCTTCGGTTTTACTTAAACATACCGGCTTCTGATCAGACTTTGTAAAGGTAATTGCTGATCTCCCAGTCAGTGACCTGTCTGGTATATTCGTTCCACTCATCTAATTTTGCTGATGTGTAACGTGTAAAGATATGCTCACCAAGTGCTTCCTTCATGAAGTCACTGTCTCTCATACATAAAACAGCTTCTCTTAAGTTTGCCGGAAGGCTCTCGATGTGTCTTGCTTTCTTTTCTTCTCTTGTTAATTCAAAGATATTGCTGTCAACACTTGGTACAAGCGGAAGCTGTCTCTTGATTCCGTCTAATCCGGCTTTTAAGCATACAGCCATTGCCAGATATGGATTTGCTGTTGGATCCGGACAACGAAGCTCTACTCTTGTTCCTGCTCCTCTTGCGCTTGGGATACGAACCAGTGGGCTTCTGTTTTTTGCTGACCATGCAATATAAATTGGGGCTTCATAACCAGGAACCAGTCTCTTATAAGAGTTTACTAATGGGTTTGTGATTGCTGTCATCTCTCTCATATGTTCCATGATACCTGCGATGAAGTAATATGCTTCCTGGCTTAAACCAAGCTTATCATTATCATCTGCAAATATATTTTTGCCATCCTTTGACAAGGACATATTCATATGCATACCGGAACCACATACGCCATACTTTGGTTTTGGCATAAATGTAGCACACAGACCATGCTTCTTGGCAATTGTCTTAACAACGAGCTTAAATGTCTCGATGCTGTCGGCAGTCTTTAATGCCTCGCCATACTTGAAATCTATCTCATGCTGTGCAGGAGCAACCTCATGATGGGAAGCTTCAATCTCAAATCCCATCTGTTCCAGTGTCAGTACCATATCTCTTCTGGCATTCTCACCGAAATCAAGTGGTCCAAGATCAAAATAGCTTGCACGCTCGTAAGTATTCGTTGTTGGTAAGCCATTCTCATCTGTCTGGAACAGGAAGAACTCACATTCTGGACCTACGTTCATCATGTAACCCATATCAGCAGCTTCCTTCAATGCCTTCTTCAGAACATATCTTGGATCACCTTCAAATGGAGTGCCATCCGGCTTATAAACATCACAGATCAGTCTGGCAACCTTACCCTGCTGTGGTCTCCAAGGGAAAGTCTCATATGTATCATAATCTGGATAGAGATACATATCGGATTCCTCGATTCTTGCAAATCCTTCAATAGAAGAACCATCAAACATAATCTTGTTATCCAGTGCTTTTTCAATCTGACTTGAAGTTATAGCAACATTCTTAAGGTCTCCAAAAATATCTGTAAACTGAAGTCTGATAAACTCTACATCATCTTCTTTTACCATCCTTAAGATATCTGCTTTCGTGTACTTACCCATAATATACTCCTTTTCATTACTTAATGTTGATATAATGCAGCGTCTGGTTATATAAAAGTATTCCACTGTTGCATTCTTTCCTGTGGACAGACTCCATCCACATTAAAGTTCTTAATAATCATAAACGCATCCCTTTGTTTTGTCAACGAAAACCACACTTTATCATAAGGCTTATCGGTCAAATATCTTCACATAGCCGGCAGCGTTCATTTTCTGTTTTTATCTTTTTTTCTTTGTAAATACAGTATTGCCAATAAACACCGCAAGCCCGCCATAGCCGACCGCTTCTATCAATCCTGTTATAGTTTCCCGCACAGTTGTATCTGTATGATCGATATAGGCAAACTGTTCGATTGCGGATAAGAGCCAGTACTTGCGGAGAAACACATCTCCATCAGCAAGAATCTGATCCAGACCTGTTATCACTGTTGAGAATAAAAGTACAATAATGAGATTCACCGCAACTGCCATTCCTGCATTTTTTACATTCATCGCAACTGCCATATAGATATAGGAAGAAACTACATACATAACAAGCATTAAAAGAAACACTCGGATAAATCCTGTCACATCCTCGCGTTCGATCGTTCCATGCCAGAATATCGCCCCGGCAATCAACGATACTGCTACATATAAAAGATAACTGATACCCGCTATCACCGTTGTCTCATATAATTTACCCATATAGATCTGACATGCCTGATATCCGCGTTCCAGCATCAGCGAATAGATCCCATTCCGTTTCTCCGCCCCTATCATAATCGTGATCACAATCGCATATAAAATGGAAAGCACCTGCATCAGTGAAGCAGCAATTCCCGCACAATCAAACAGATTTAAATCTGTAAATGCATCAAGATCCGTATCGTATCCACCTGCTGCTTCCATCAGTTCTCCGGATATAATATGTGTTGCAGCATAAAATAATGCAAATCCAACCAATACCATCCCAATGATCACAATGCATGCAATACGAAATGTCTTATTCTTCCTGATTCTGTAATTCTCTGCACGAATGATCTGATTCATCATCTGTTTCCTGCCTTTCCGTCTTACCTGTTATTTTCTGTACAGCTTGTTATTCAAATCTCTTGTTATTCAAATCTCCTGCCATTTAAACCTATTGTATTTATTTTATTATCCGAATCTACCATAGTTATTTTTTTATAATATTTGATATTCTATTTCTACACTTATGCTATTTGTTTACATTGATTTCTGGAATCGTGTAATAATATAATTCTCAACTGCTTCCTCGCTGCCTGCCTGTTGAAGCAGTTCTTCCCTTGTATATTCCATACAGATTCTGCCATGATCCATAACCAGATACCGATTGCAAAGTTTTACCAATTCGCCGATCACATGACTGCTGATCAATATTCCGATTGACCGATCCTCATGCATTGCCAACAGACGTTCTTCCAGATCCTGCATCCCCTGTACATCCAAACCATTTAATGGCTCATCTAAGATCAAAAGCCTCGGATCACCGAGCATTGCAACCGCTATGCCAAGTCTCTGTTTCATTCCAAGTGAATACCTGCCAACCAATTTCTTTCCGGCTTCTGCAAGCCCCATCTGCTGCAACAGGCTCTCATATACCGTTTCATCCTCTACCCCAAATAATCTGCCGAAATATCGAAGATTCTCGATTCCTGACATATCGGTATATATATTCGGATTCTCAATCAGCGTTCCTACATCCTGAGTTCTTCGTTCTCCTGAAAAAATGATTTCTCCCGAATCAACCGGAATGCTTCCTGCAATTGCCCTCATCAATGTCGTTTTACCTGCTCCGTTGCCGCCCACCAGCCCAATGACATCTCCTGTCCGTATAGACAATGATACATCATCCAATACTGTACATTCCTTATATTTTTTTGTAATATGATCTATCTGTACGATCTTCCCTACCATAGAGGTCTCCTTGCATTCTTTTTGTGCTATTCTCTTTTTCATATTCCTGATTATTCATTTGTTTTTTATCTAATAATATTACTATATCTTCTATATTATATAATATCTTTAATCAAAATTAAATCCCGGATGGTTCAAGACGTCAATATTCCGTTAAACGAGTCAGACATAGATTTTCGTGTAAATACAAAATCTATGCCTTGCTTATTTAATGTAAAAAAGGATGATTGTGAATCACTTCACAACCATCCTTCATTTTTTCAGATTGTATGCACCTTACGGTGTAACCAATGAATATAGATTAATCTACTACGTATGGTAAAATTGCAATCTGTCTTGCTCTCTTAACTGCTACAGTTAAAGCTCTCTGATGCTTAGCACAGTTACCGGTAATTCTTCTAGGAAGAATCTTACCTCTTTCAGAGATGTATCTCTTTAACTTGTTTGCATCTTTATAATCGATAACAGCAGTCTTATCTGCACAGAATACACATACTTTCTTTCTTCTACGAATATTTCTTCTCTTCATTGGAGCGTCTGCTCTATCTGTCTTTGTATAAGCCATTGTATTTACCTCCTTCTTTACTTGAATGGTAAATCATCCTCTATACCTTCCGGAATACTCATAAAACCTTCTGCACTTGCATTTGCAGGTGAAGGTCTGCCAGCTGGCTGATAACTTCCGCCATCTGATGAAGAACTTCCTTTGCTCTCAGCAAATTCCTGATCTTCGATAACAACATCTGTTGTATATACTTTGTTTCCATCTTTATTGGTATAACTGCCTGTCTGGATTCTTCCAGTAGCCACAATCTTTGTACCCTGTTTCAGATACTTTTCAGCAAATTCTGCTGAACGGCCAAAAGCAACACAGTTAATAAAATCTGCGGTCTGATCACCATTTCTGTTAAAACGTCTATCTACAGCGAGAGTGTATCTGGCAATTGCCATTTGATCATTCCCCTGAGAATATCTGATCTCTGGATCTCTTGTTAAACGACCCATTAAAATTACTTTATTCATACGGAATTCCTCCTATTACTCAGCGTCTAAACGAACGCAAAGATATCTGAGAACAGGCTCCATGATACGAACATTAGCTTCAAGCTGTGCTGGTACATCAGCTTCTGCATCGAACTGAATGAAGTAATAGTAAGCTTCGCCCATCTTCTGGATCTCATAAGCAAGCTTCTTAAGTCCGCAGTCTTCAACATTAGTGATAGTTGCATTAGCTTTCTCGATGTAAGCCTTTACTTTCTCAACTGCTGCTGTTCTAGCATCCTCATCAATCTTTGCATTAACTACTAAAGTTAACTCATACTTGTTCATGTAATTGCACCTCCTTATGGTCTCTGGCCCATATATGATATATGAGCAAGGAAATATATGATTATTAACACATCACAGAACAAAATAATATCATAAAAGCTCCCGGGTTGCAAGGATTTTTTCTATTATTTCAGCATTATTTCAATACTTTTTTGCTATTCTATAAAACCTTTAAAATTCTTTTCAACCAGTTTTCTCGGTACCATCACCTGATGATCACACCCTTTACATTTTAAACGAAAATCCATACCAACGCGAAGGATCTCCCATTCATTTGCACCACATGGATGCGGCTTCTTCATCTTAATTACCTGACCAACATTAAACTCCATACTGCACACTCCTTATTTATCAACACCTGAATCTGATTTTCTTTCAATCTTTTTACAGATAAAAGAAAAAGCTGAAATCGTTATGATTTCAGCTTTTCAAAGTCGTGCCCAAAGCTGGAATCGAACCAGCGACACGAGGATTTTCAGTCCTCTGCTCTACCAACTGAGCTATCTGGGCATATTACATAATAGTAGCGGGGACAGGATTTGAACCTATGACCTTCGGGTTATGAGCCCGACGAGCTTCCAGACTGCTCCACCCCGCGATATAAATAAAAAAGAAATGGGCGGAGGTGGATTCGAACCACCGAAGCATTACGCAGCAGATTTACAGTCTGTCCCCTTTGGCCACTCGGGAATCCACCCATTTTTTGCTTTTCAGCAAAAAGCCGATGATCGGACTCGAACCGATAACCTGCTGATTACAAATCAGCTGCTCTGCCAATTGAGCCACATCGGCATATTAAATTAAATGACCCCAACGAGATTCGAACTCGTGTTACCGCCGTGAAAGGGCGATGTCTTAACCGCTTGACCATGGGGCCTTATAAGATTAGCTCCCCGAGTAGGGCTCGAACCTACAACCCCTCGGTTAACAGCCGAGTGCTCTACCATTGAGCTATCGAGGAATAACACCTGGTATACCACGGCGTACTCATCAAGCCTAACACAGATTCAGGTTGATGTCAATACTTTTTATTTCATGTACCTTCAGAATTTCATACAGAAAGTCTTGCG
>NZ_QTMQ01000004.1:80606-234672 GCF_003604095.1 Clostridium sp. AF15-41 | reverse complement strand
TATGGGAAATGTTTAGAATATGATATGGAAGATGCCTGATGAGATTGGGAGGGAGATTTTTCGTATGCAATTAAATGATACAGTTAAATTGGCACAAGAAATAAGCAAAGAAATGAGGACTATATTTAAGGATAAAATAGATGCTACACAAATATATGATGTTAATGATGATATAAATCATAGAGCATTTAAAATAAAATTTATTGCATATGATTATTTTGTTGTTATTTTTAATTATGAACAAGATATTATTGGATGTTCGATTGAACAGGGTAATTCGACGCATATTTTATTGTCAAAAGGAAAAAATTGTTATTCAGATAAAAATATAGATGAATTTTTTAGAAACGTTGATAATGAATTAAAATTGCGTATACCAGATAAATTTTTAGAAGCTCATGGCTGGATGTAGCTCATAAAAAGTATATTTTATCGAGCTGATAAAATTAAAAAGATAATAAAGGGCAGTACGAATATGATTGATTACATAGGAATTGCAAGAAAAGCCGTAGAATGTGATGATATGGTAAAGCTGTTAGAGGGAAAGGGTGAGTATCATTGCAAATTTTTTTATTATGGCTTTCCACCTGATGCGGATGTTACGGATTGGGAGAATCTTATACCAAGAGGAATTTATGCACTGTATAACGAGGGAGGGTATGACTATATTCCGGATATGATTATTGAAGCAATTAAAGAAATGTGTGAGGGAGATGTTAAAGAGGTATACTGTGCGTTTAGTGTTTTTTTTGATATTGTACTGAAGGAAAGACAGAGTTTCAAACCGGTACCATTTTACATATCAGAGCAGATAAAACCTGTAGTTATGCAGGCAGTTTTCAATAATAAAGAAAAGTTAAGTAAATGTTTTGACTGGGAAGGATGGAGACATTCTGATGGGATGTGGGGAGCTATAAAGCGATGGGTGAAAATACTGCAGGAAGATTACGAGACGTGTTCAGAGTATGATATGGAAGATGCCTGATGAATTGAAATGATATATTAGAAAACGGAGATATTTGTGAAAGTATTTGAATTAGAAGAAAAATTGAATAAACTAGGTATTCCTAAAGATACATATTCTATTTTAAAAGGAGGTTTGCCTAACGAAAGATTATGTATAGTAAAAGAAGAGGAATGGTGTGTATATTATAGTGAGAAAGGGAGAAAATCTGGTTTAAAGAAATTTCAAACAGAAACAGAAGCATGTGAATACTTTTTTGAAAAAATAAAACGCCTGAGATATGCTGGCAAATGAATTATTTGCTTGTTACCTCTTTCTTACAATATTGTAAGAAAAGAATACACAGATATTCACGGGAATGTAAGATAGAAGTGAGAAGATAGATACAACGAAAATGTATCTATCTTTTTTTCATATATATCACAGGGAGGTAATGAATGACAGATTATAAAAAACTCGCACTTTATTATCTGAAAGCAGGTAAAAGGCAGTGTATCGTTACGATCGTAGGGGTGATGATCACGGTAGCTGTATTATATACGGCATTGAATTTTGGATATTCATATGTGCTTCAGACACGGCAGGAAGTGAGGAAAGAAGCAGACTATGAGATCGTTTTTCTGTCTGATGATACAGAGAAATTAGCGCAGATCGCTGCAGATGATCAGATACTTCAGGCATATAACGGGGCGTATACAGGGGAAGAATATGTCAGTGATGAAGAAAAATTTGTAGAAGTAAATTATAAAAATGCTTTATATGTGAATGTCAGACATCCTTATAAGATGGAGTCGATCATGGAGGATATGAAAGCCGATTATGGGGTGGATGCAAGATTAAATAATGAACTGGCAGTGTTATATCTTCAGGATGAAGATGGACTGATCGGTGTTCTGCTGATCCTTGTTCTGCTGATAGCATATATCTTTGCGATCTTCGCTGTCGGGATGATCAGGAATACGGTTCAGATGTTTGTCCTGCAGCAGGTGAAGGACTATGGAATCCTGCGGTGCATCGGAGCAACGAAAGGACAGTTGAACCGGATCATATACAGGATAGGGGCAGGCATGGAAGTGACAGGCATTGCAGTCGGTGTACTGCTCGGAACCATCATCAGTGTGATCCTTGGTTTTTTAAAGGATGTAAATGTCGGATTCCATATCGGACCGGCTATTCCGATCCTGATCGCATATCTTGGAGATCTGTATTTTGTTATGCAGGAGTGCTCAAAGCTTGTGACGAAGACATCGCCGGTCAGTGCGGTCCGTGGGGAGTACCGGATCAAAAAGGAAAAGATCAAGGTTCGTGGAAATGGTCTGATGGGGCGGTTGTTCGGTGTTGAAGGCGCCTATGCAAGAAAAAGTGTACTGCGGAACAGCGGACGATTTGCAAAGACAGTAACAGCCATGATGCTCAGCATAACAGCGATCATTATATGCTTAAGCACCGGGAGTATGGTTCATGATACGAAAAAGAATATTAATGATATGTATGGCAGATATCTGGAAGAAAACCAATCCCCTGCCAGCATATTTAATGATGTGGAATGGATACAGAGTGAGGATTTGCCTTCTGTCGAGGAGATCAAAGAGAATTCTTTGCATTACTATGTAACAGAAACAAAAATGGTATACAGTGCCAGAGGAAATCTGGTAGATCCCGAAACCTATTATGGCAAGTTTAACAAAGATTATGCAGAACAGACGAGTTTGGGAAGTTACATCGAAGCAATGATGCAGAGATGGAGAGAACGGAATACAAAGGAATACAGCGAGAAAGATGATGTAGAATATGAAAAGGCTGTTGATAGTCTGAATAGTTCATTTATAAGCATTGAAGGTTGTGATCAGAATGATCTGGACTATCTGTCCGAGTTTATAGAGAGTGGAACTGCGGAGCTGGATGACGATGGTATTCTGGTCGTTGGCGGAGGAAGCGTAATGGATTATTCCGGAAGCTATGATGACGGAGTGACGTTGTATGATCTGGGAAAGCATTTTGATACATATGATCTGCAGGTAGGGGACACGATCCAGCTGGTTGATTACAGGGAATATGAGAAACGATATCAGGCGGCTTATGAAAAGATGATGGCAGACAGTATTCTGGTCAGTCCTGAGGTAGATACGGGAGATACCTATATCTCAGAAGAACGGGCAACCAAAGAGGGCAGATCAACCTGGCGTGAACAGTATGTGATCGCTGAGCGTATCCGTCAGGAACTTATTGAGGAAGGATATTATCGAACCTATACAGTTCAGGGAGTTCTGGATTTTGGAGATCAGCTGCTTCCGGACTGGGGAGATATCTATATGAAAAGAGATTCCTACTTTGACCTGACCGGATATGGCGAACAGGATGTGACAGGAGTAAAGTATGCGATCGATCTTGACAGTGTACCGGTATCCTATTTTGAAACCGGAATAGGCGATATTACAGATGTACTGTACGGATATGCTTATGCCAGAAATATAGTCCGGTATGCATTGGCGTTTGCCGCTTTTATATTTGTATTGAGCTCGGTGAACATTATTAATACCACAGCAGGAAATCTGCATATGAGGCGGAAAGAGCTGGCGCAGCTCCGGGTGATCGGAATGTCCAGAAAGAGATTGATCTATACGGTCATGTTAGAGGGCGTGATGGCGACGGTCCTGTCAAATGTTCTGGGATTCTTATTTGGTTCGATTTTTACGATATATATTTATACATATCTCAGTATGTTTTTATATATAAAACAAACCATTGCCTGGTGGGCATTTGGAGTCGGGTTGATCGCATCCACATTGGTAATCTTTGGAAGCATCTATGCATCACTTAAGGATCTTCCGATTTGTATTGTGGATGACCTGAAGCTTGAGGAATAAAAAATCGATAATGATGAAGTGAGGTCAAAATTATCGGGGTGAAATAAAAAGGAGAGGTGAAAATGACAGACTATAAGAAACTTGCAGTATATTACCTGAAAGCAAGCAAAAAACGATGTGTGATTACGATCCTTGGGGTAATGATCACGGTGGTCGTGCTATATGCGGGACTGAACTTTTTCTATTCATATATGCTGCAGTAGCAAAAGGATGTAAGAAAGGAAGCGGATTATGAGATCGTGTTCCTGACGGATGATCAGGAAACCATATCACAGATCGCGTCGGATGACCGTGTCACACAGGCATATACAGGAAAATATGCGGTGAGTGAGTGGGAGACAATTAACGGAACGGATGGCAAATATGTAGAAAAGATATATGACAATGCATTATATGTAAATACCGGACATCCTTACAGGATGGTTAAGATCATGAACGAGATGATAGAAGATTATGGGGTGGATGCAGAACTCAACTGGAATCTGTCCACCTGGTATCTGCAGGATATGGATGAAGGATTTGCTGTTATATTGATCGTGGTTCTGTTAGTTGCATATATATTTGCAATCTTTGCAGTCGGAGTTATCAGAAATACGATCCAGATGTTTACATTAGAGCAGGTGAAAGACTATGGAATCTTACGATGCATCGGAGCGACGAAGGGACAGTTAAGCGGCATCATCTATCGGATGGGAGCCATACTTGAGATTGCCGGACTGCTTGCCGGCATTGTGATGGGCGGAATCGTCAGCATGATCCTCGGATTTATATTTAAGATAAGCGCAGGCTTCCATATCATTCCGGTGATACCGATCCTGATCACTTATCTGGGAGATATGTATTTCGTAATGCGTGAGAATGCCAAGCTGGTAACGAAGATGACACCGGTCAGTGCGGTTCGTGGTGAATACAGGATCAAGAAAGAAAAGCTTCGTCGTCATGGTGGTGGTCTGCTGGGAAAGATATTTGGAATCGAAGGATCATATGCCAGAAAGAGTGTCCTTCGAAATAAAGGAAGATTTATAAAGACGGTAACAGCCATGGTATTCAGCATATCAGCAATCGTATTGATATGCAGCTGCTGGGGACAGCTCAGAAAATACTGGAAGGATACAGATGAAAAATATGGGGAATATCAGTTTAATCTGACTTCGTATTCGTCTGCTACAACGAGTCTGGAAGAAGCGCAGAGCACTTTGCCGTCTGCGGAGGCATTCCGGGATCTGTCACGAAATAACAGTGTGGAGGCAGCAAAGAAAGTGTATGCCTGCAGGGCCGATCTGGTAGATGCGGATTCTTATACAGGAAAGATCACGGATGAATTCCGAACAAAGGTAACGATGGGACATTACTATGGTGTCTATATGGATAAGTTAAATGAGACGGACGGAACATCAGATGATAAGGACCCGGAAGCTACCGGAGGTGTAGCGGAAAGCATGGTAAACAGTGCAGATGTGATCGGATGTGATGATTCTGATCTGAACGATCTGACGAAATATCTGAAAGCAGGAACAACGGAACTGTCAGAGAACGGTATTCTGGTTGTGGCAGGAGGAAGCTTTAACGGTTGGGACCTGGAGGAGGCAGAGGATACAAATGATACCTTATATGATAAGACCTACCATTTTGACACGTATCATTTTGAACTGGGCGATACGGTTCAGCTAGTTGATTTTGCTCTGTATCAGAAAGAATGTCTGAAGGCAAAGGAGAAGATCGATCAGGAATATGAAAAGCTTCAGGAGACAGCGGTAGCGACAGAAGATGGTGACAGCGAAGGCAGTACGGTAGGAAATGGGGAAGACCGGTCTTCCGTACGACAGGAATATGTAGAATATAAGAAGATCAAGGATAAGCTGATCGCAGAGGGACACTATAAGACCTATAAGGTAGAAGGTATTCTGAATCTTGGCACACAGGTATTCGGTGAGACCGGTGATCGTCAGATCTATATGCGTCAGGATGATTATTTTGATCTGACAGGATACGGGGAAAATGATATTGCCGGTATGAAATACAAGATCAATCTGGATCGTGTATCTGCCGGTTCTATAGTAGAATTGCTTGCCTATAACACTGATTCCTTATATGGAGAGTCTATGCAGATCTGTGTATACCTGAAAAGCTTTGTCCGGTATGCAGTTGCGGCAGTACTGTTTATCTTCGTATTAAGCTCGGTAAACATCGTGAATACGACAGCCGGAAATCTGCATCTGAGACGAAAAGAATTCGCACAGCTCCGTGTGATCGGAATGTCCAGGAAACGCCTGCTAAAAACCGTTATGTTAGAGGGCGTTATGACCACGGTTGTAGCGAATGTATTCGGTTTTATTATAGGCGTTGGGTTATCGTATGGTGTCTTTTGCTATCTTAATATGGTGATCGAGGCAGGAAAGTCCATTGCCTGGTGGGCATTTGGAGTCGGACTTGTGGCATCCGGTCTGATTATCTGCGGAAGCATCTGGCTGGGGATCAGAGACCTTCCGGTAGCCATGGTAGAAGATCTGAAGCTTGAGGAGTAAGCATGAAATGTAAGCCTGATACAGTAGATGGAAAGTTGCAACGGAGTTGCTGTATCACAAGGTTAAAAAACAGAAATGCAATAAATATGTAGATAAAAATTATAGATAGAAAGATCTGCGGGGAATGCAGAGGAAAGAGGGTAAGCTATGGAAATCGTAAAAATGGAACATGTAACAAAGATATATGGAGAAGGAAATACCAGAGTATGGGCACTTGATGATGTGAACCTGACAGTCAATAAGGGCGAGATCGTGGCGGTTGTCGGTGCTTCCGGTTCCGGTAAATCCACCCTGCTTCATGTTATGGGTGGTGTGGATACTCCAAATGAGGGAAATGTCATTGTAGACGGAAAGGATATTACAAGACTGACCGATGAGGAGATGTCGGTCTTCCGTAGAAGAAAGATCGGATTTGTATTTCAGGCATATCACCTGATCCCGGTACTGACAGTAGAGGAAAATATCAAGATGCCGATCCTGCTCGATCACAGAAAACCGGATCGTGATTACATCGATCATATCATCGAGATGTTAGGCCTGAAGGACAGACGGAAGCATCTTCCAAACCAGTTATCCGGTGGACAACAGCAGCGTGCAGCGATCGCAAGAGCACTGGCAAACCGCCCGGCATTGATCCTTGCCGATGAGCCTACCGGAGCACTTGACTCCAAGAATGGAAATGAAGTTATCACCCTGCTTCAGGATTCTGTTAAGAAGCTGGATCAGACGCTGGTACTTATCACACATAACATCGATCTGGCGAGAGAGGCAGACCGTATCGTGAGGATCACGGATGGAAAGATATCAGAAGGAGAGGAGATGTAGAGATGAAACGAATACTTACAATCTGTATGGCATGTGTACTTGGATTCCTTGCTGTATTTGGATATAAGGATACGATGGCTTCTGTATCAGCAGCAGAGCCAAAGGTTATGGTAACTGATTATAAGATCAAAGAGAATGAAGTAGTGGCAGGTGGAACCTTTACACTTGAGGTTACGATCAAGAATACTGCAGATAAAAAGATCAGTAATCTGAAAATGGCAGTTGCTTCCGAAGGAGGCGAACTGATTCCGGCATCCGGAGCCGGAACCGGATATCTGGCAGGTCTGGAGGGCGGAGAGACTTATACATTTGAGTTCCCGATGCAGGCAGCAGCCAATCTGGAAGAAAAGGCTTATAAGCTGACAGTGACAGATGAGTATGAAGACCGCTATGGCAATCCATATACCGTGACAGATACGATCTATCTGCCGGTTACGATCAAACAACGTGGAGAGATCACCGGTGTATATGCAGAGTCAGATGTGACACTCGGAGATTCCATCGAGATCATGGGAAGCGTCAGCAATCTGGGAGCATCTACCCTCTATAACGTAAAGGCAAAGATCGATACAAGATTTACATCTGAAGGTGATGTCTATATCGGCAATATCGAACCGGGTAAGAATGGCTCGATCGATATACTTGCAAACACAATGAAGACGACAGGCACCGGCGGCGAGATGGGTAAGCTTGTCGTTACATATGAAGATAAATCGGGAAATGTAACAACGCTGGAAGAGAATTTCTCGATCAGCGTAAATGCACCTGTCTATACAGACATCGAAAAAGTAAAGGATGTACAGAAGAAGGATTACAGTAAGATGATCATAGAGATCGTTGTTGCTGTGGTTGTTGCAGCGTTCATTGTTATCTGGATCATTCGCAGAAGAAAGAGGAAGAAAGAGATATTGGAGGAGTTCTAAATGGGTTGGATCAGTCATTTATGTTTGATGAATATGAAAAGACGGAAAACCAGAACCTTTCTAACCATACTTGGAGTTGTGATCGGTGTGATCTCTGTTGTGACCCTGCTTGCAGTCGGTATCGGCGTAAGACAGGAAATGATCAATACCATGGTGGACAGTGAAAGTATTTGCCAGATTCGGGTGACTGGAGCAACCGGCGGCAAGCACAAAGACCGGATGATCATGGATCAGACCGTGAAAACTTTTCAGGAGCTTGAATATGTCAGTTCCGTATATCCGACCTATGAGATGTATGTGACCATCACAAACGGAAAATATTCTTATGATGGTGCGATTACAGGTATTCCACAGTCGGAGCTTGCGAAGCTTAAGTATACAAAGACGTCAAAGCAGACAACATCGAGCGTGAAGCCGGTGCTTATCATGGGAAATAAGGTCACATCCTTATTCTATAATCCGGAAACGGAGCAGACCTATGATGTGACAGAGAAGAAAAAAGCAGAGGCATGGATCGGAAAAAAAGTGGATCTGTCCTTCTGGGATTCACAGGAGATGGCACCGGTGAAGATAGAAGTCGGAGCGATTATTGACAGTGGAGAAGATACATATAACAGAGACTCACAGAGTGTTTACTGCGATCTGGATGTGTTAAAGAGCTTTTTAGGCAGAGTATCCAGTGGGGGAACGCTGCCGGGACAGCCGCTTGATGCAAATGGAAATCCGTACAAGGATTTCGTATATTCCGGAGCGGTTGTGACTGTTGATAATATCGATCATGTCGATTCTATCGTGAAGAAGCTTCAGGATATGGGTTATACGACAGAAAATGAGAAAGAGTATCTGGATACGATACAGAAATATCTGAAGATGGTACAGCTTTTACTGGGCGGTATCGGAGCGATCGCACTGATCGTAGCCGTGATCGGAATCAGCAATACCATGACAACATCGGTATTTGACCGGATCAATGAGATCGGCGTATTAAAGGTTCTCGGATGCGATCCGGATGAGCTGCAGATCCTGTTCCTTACAGAGGCAGGAATCATCGGAGCAGCAGGCGGCATCATAGGAGTGCTTTTATCTTATGGGTTTAAGGGTATCGTAGATAAGATTGCTATTAAAATGTTCGATCTGGCAAAGGGAACGCAGATTGCAATGATCCCATGGGAACTTGCAGCCGGAGCCGTTGTCGGAGCGATTCTGCTTGCGATATGTGCCGGATATTTTCCTGCGAGATTTGCATCGAAATTGCAGCCGTTAGATGCTGTCAGAAACAGATAGAAAAAAAGGAAAAAAACGGAACAGTATTTTGTTGACTTTACTGTATCCATGCGTTATATTATAATCGTCCGCGGGGCAGTGAGATAAACATTTACTATATTTAGGAGGAATTATTAATATGTTCGATAAGGTAAAAGCTATTTTCGAAGAGCAGTTAGGAGTATCACAGGATGAGATGCAGCTTGATACTAACTTCAAAGATGATTTAGGAGTAGATTCATTAGATTTATATGAGATAGTAATGAAGATGGAAGATGAATTCGACGTTGAGATCCCTGCTGAGGAGCTTGAAGACGTTGCTACATTCGAAGACGTACTTAACTATCTTAAGAGCAAAGGTGTAGAAGAATAATTCACATCAGAAGCAGACAAGAGGCAGCGAAGATGTCTACATACCAGATTTGCCCAGCGCAGGTTGGTGGATGACAGACTGGCTGCTTCTTTTAGTATACAGGGATGGGCAATTGTGATGTTTAGAGAGTGGATACTGTTCAACCATTTGATTTGCCAACACAGAGGCATTTGAGTCCGCCGGTCCTTAGATGGCGCTGAAGGCGGCATCTTAGTACCGCTGCAGGACGAAACGAGCGGAAGCGTCCTCTGGTTGGGAAAGTCAAGATGGTTGAACATTATGGTACATGAACATCACAATTGCCGATAAATAGAATAGACAGGTGAGAAAAATGGGTAAAACAGCAGTTATTTTTCCTGGTCAGGGTGCTCAGTATGTAGGCATGGCTAAGGATTTTTATGACAATTTTGAAGACAGTAAGGCAGTGATCGATACAGCAGACAGCGTACTTGACATTGATCTGAAGAAGATCTGCTTTGAGGAAAATGAAGACATCAACAAGACAGAATATACACAGCCTGCGATGGTAGCAGCAGAACTTGCAATTTATGAGCATGTAAAGAATACAGGCTTAAAGGCAGATGTATTTGCAGGTCTGTCACTTGGTGAGTACAGCGCACTTACAGCTTGTGGAGCTATGAAGCTTCCGGATGCGATCCGTACCGTAAGACAGCGTGGTATCCTGATGCAGAATGAAGTTCCGCTTGGTCAGGGTGCTATGGCAGCCGTTATCGCTACAGATGCAGAAGTGATCGCAAAGGTCTGTGAGGAGACTCCGGGCAATGTTCAGATCGCAAATTATAACTGCCCCGGACAGATCGTTATTTCTGGTGAGACAGAAGCCCTTGACAAAGCATGTGAAGCCCTTCAGGCAGCAGGAGCCAAGAGAGTGATCAAGTTAAATGTCAGCGGCCCATTCCATTCCAAGATGCTGGAACCGGCCGGTGAAAAGTTATATGCATACTTAAGAGATGTAGAGATCGCAGACGATTTCCTTCCATATGTATGTAATGCTGATGCATGTTATGTAACAGATGCTTCAGAGGTTAAGACTTTACTGATGCGTCAGGTATATTCATCTGTCAGATGGCAGCAGAGTATCGAAGCTATGATCGCAGACGGCGTAGATACATTTGTAGAGGTTGGACCTGGAAAGACTCTGTCCGGCTTTATGAGAAAGATCAACAAGGAAATGAAATGCATCAACATCGCAACGGTTGATGATCTGAAGAAATTGGAGGAACTGAATGCTTAAGGATAAGGTAGCAGTCGTAACAGGTGCCGGACGTGGTATCGGCAGAGCCATCGCAAAGACATTTGCAGGATATGGCGCAAAGGTAGTTGTCAATTATAATGGCTCAGAGGAACGTGCAAACAGTCTCGTAGCAGAGATCAAGGAAGCTGGCGGAGAAGCAGTTGCTTATAAGGCAAATGTAGCTGATTTTGCAGAAGCAGAGGGACTTATCAAGTTCGCACTGGAGCAGTATGGCAGAGTTGATATCCTCGTAAACAATGCCGGTATTACAAAAGATAATATCATGCTCGGTATGAAGGAAGAAGATTTCGATCAGGTTATCAATATCAACCTGAAGGGTGCATTTAACTGTATCAAGCATGTGTACAGACCGATGATGAAGCAGAAGTACGGCAGGATCATCAACATGTCATCCGTAGTCGGTATTGAAGGGAATGCAGGACAGATCAACTATGCTGCTTCCAAAGCCGGAATCATCGGCATGACGAAGTCTGTAGCAAAGGAACTTGGCAGCCGTGGTGTAACAGCAAATGCGATCGCACCGGGATTCATCAAGACAGATATGACAGACGCTATGTCAGATAAGATGAAGGATGCAATGCTTGACCACATCACAGTTAAGAGACTGGGTGAGGTGTCAGATATCGCTGAGACAGCAGCATTTCTTGCATCCGACAAGGCATCTTACATTACAGGACAGGTTATCCGTGTAGACGGTGGCATGAGCCTGTAAGACGGAATAGAATATAGATAAAAGTAGACAATGCCGGATACAATTTTATATGTATCTGGCATTGCTTCGTTATAACATTTTTATTTTTCAAAATTTATCTTGCTTTTGTAATGAAATTATCATTAATATTGTTTTTTTATATTTGATATTGTAATATAAACATATAAAAACAATACAATATATTGATATATCAATGCAAATACAATACAACAAGAATAAAGGAGGCACTATATGGCAAGTACAATTCAGGTTAGAGTAGACGATGAATTAAAAAGAAAATCAGATAGTTTGTTCAAGGATTTGGGAACAGATACTACGACGGCGATAAGAATCTTTTTGACACAGGCAGTAGCTGCAAATGGATTTCCATTTGAGATTAAAAGAAGTAACAACATATATCAAAGTATGTCCGAAGAAGATGTACTGAAAAGACTGGAAGATGCGAGAAAACACGCAGAGCAGGGAGCATGTATAGACGCAGATGCATTTGTGGCAGATATGAGGACAAAATATGGCATATAAGATTTTTATGACGATTGATGCAGCGGAGGAGCTAGAAAAGATTATTCAATATTTGATTGAAAAAAAGAGAAATCCACAGGCTGCGACAAGTTTATTAAATGATTTTGCGCAATATTGATAAATAAAAGATCCAGATATGGCAGAAATGCTGTATCTGGATTTTTCACTAAAGGTGTAGGTAAATAATTATAAACTTGTTTTCCCCTTTGATATCCGTTACAATCAAACATGGAGAGACGGCGGCAATATACTAAGTAAAAAAATACGCATGTTATTCTGTTCTGTCAGGAAAGGAGATGGAACATGGATAATGAATTAATATATTCCGCTGATGCGACATATCAGAAAGCACAGTATGATGCCTGTGCCAAGCGGCTGCTAGGACAGAAGATTATACTGGCGCATATACTGATGCGGGTAGTCGATGAATTTAAAGGTATGGATGCAGAGACGGTCGCTTCATTGATTGAAGGAGAACCGTATATCAGTCAGGTTCCGGTAGAACCCGGACTAACAAACAAAGAAATGGTAGGTGCCGGAACCGGTGAACGGATTGTCGGGCTGAATACAGAAAGCCCCGAGATCGATGACGGAAAGGTGTGTTTTGACATCATTCTCTATGTACGGATGAGGGATGGACTGGCGAAAATGATCATCAATCTGGAAGCACAGAAGAATGAACCGACAAAGTATTATATTCTGAATCGGGCAATTTTCTATACTGCAAGGTTAGTGTCATCACAGAAAGAGCGGGAATTTACCGGTTCCGATTACAACGAGATCAAACAGGTATATTCCATCTGGATCTGTATGAATATGAAGGAAAATAGTCTGAGTCATATCCATATGGTAAAAGATGATCTACTTGGTGATCAGGACTGGAAAGGCAATCTGGATATTTTAAATATCGTGATGATCGGGCTGGCAAAGGAGATTCCACCTAAGGAAGAAAGATATGAACTGCATCGATTGCTTGGAGCGTTACTATCGCAGACAATGACAGCAGAACAAAAATTGAAGCTTATGAAACAGGAGTATGACATACCGGTAGACAGACACGGTATAAGAGATGGGGTGAAGATCATGTGCAATCTGAGTGAAGGCGTAGAGGAAATGGGATATGCCAAGGGCGAAGCCGCTGGCAGGGCCATTGGAAGATCTGAAGGAAGATTAGAAGGAAAGTTGGAAGGAAGATCGGAAGAAAGAGCTGATATTATCCTGAAAATGCATAAGAAAGGCTACTCCTTAGAACAGATCATGGATGTAACCGAAATGAGTGAAACTGAAATCAAGGCAATTATAGGATAAGAACATAAGCAGAACAGATAACATGTATATTTTAGTAGAAGTCCGGATATGGCAGAAATGCTGTATCCGGACTTTTAAATTTGTAAAATGGTGCAAAATATCTAAAAAATGAAAAATGTTTTGTGGACTATTGACAGTCGTTTTTTTTTTTTATAATGTTTATGCTTTTTTACAGACATCGGGGAATTATGCACAAAAATGAAGAAAAAGCAATGTAACTTATAGGAGATCATAGTGTAAGAGAAAAGGAGATCAGAAAAATGAAAACAAAGCAAATGAAAAAACGAATTATGAGCATGATACTTGCTCTGGTGATCGGTATCTGCTGTATCGTACCGGCAGCACCGGCAATGAAAACAGAGGCAGCATCATTAAAGAGTGTGGCAAAGAAGGTTACATTTGGTGAATATAACAATGTAACTATAAATGGCACACAGGAAACTGTATTAAAGGTCGTATTAAAGTCAAAAGGTAAATTCTACCTTACAGCACCATCGACAAATAGTTTGGAGAATGTACATGCAGAACTGTATAATTCCAATATGTCGAAGCTCGGAGAGTATGAACGTTTTTTCAGCCTTGGTGATATTTCAAATGATGAGTTTGGAGTTGAGGAGTTGAAAGCCGGTACGTATTATATCCGTCTTTATGCAATATCTGTGGATGATTCCAATCCTGTACAGACAGCCGCATATTTTACAAGATTTGAGCCGACAAAGAAGCCAAGTATTGATATCTGCATTACATTAAAAAGGAAAAAATCAATTCAGTTAGGTGCGATCTTCAATAACTGTTCCAAGCAGAAACTGGCTTGGCAGTCTTCTAAGAAAAAGGTTGCAACTGTTACATCTAAGGGTAAGGTAACAGCAAAGAAGAAAGGTACCGCAATCATTTCTATCTTCACACCGAATGGTGAGGAATCCCGAATCAAAGTTATAGTAAAGTAAAGACTGGAACTTAATAATTATGAAGACCTTGGAGAGTTTCTCTAAAAACTATAATTATGTAATACAAGGAGAGATGCTTATGAATAAGATGAAAAAGATTCTGGCAGTGCTGTGCATTGCCATAGCAGTTGTTATGTGTCTTCCAAATCTGAAATTCCTGTCGAGGGCTGGTTTTGGGGATTATTTTGATTCTGTAAAAGTTGAATATGGCGGAAGTGTTACGCTGATACCGGATCTGAGCCGGTTGCCATCTGATTTTGAAATTGGTCAGGTTAAATGGTGGACAGGTGAATATGATAGCGATATAAATGGGTATACATGTACATTAAAGAATGTGACAAAGACAGATAGTTATAGTTATGTTGTTGCATCTATTCAAAATAAGGATAACACAAAGACTTTAGATTATGTTTTTACTATTTCGACCGGATCAGGTCCTACTGTGTCAATAGTCGGTGATCGTGGACGAAAGGTAACTTATGGTAAGTCTGCTTCCTTAGAAGTAAAAGCAGGTAACGGGCAGGGCAAGCTTACATATAAGTGGTTTAAGCAGGAAGCCGATTCTAATAAGTTTACAGCATTATCATCAACAGGTAATAAGATCACAACCGATAAGATTACAAAAAATGCATATTATTACTGCAGGGTAGTGGATGAGGCTGGAAGTGTCAGTTCGGAGTATTTTACAATCAATGTTGATAACAAGTTATCTGCAAAGGCGGTTGGAGACAGCTCGATTATTGCGTCTCCGAATGAAAAACTGACCTTGAAGGTAAAGGCAAGCTGTAAAGCAGGCAAGTTAACCTATAAATGGACAAAATCGGCATATAATATGAATGGTACGAAAGAAGTCGGAACCGGAGCTTCCATAACCTGTAAAGCACCAAAGCGCATCTCCGGACAAACTACATCTGTGAGCTATACCTGTATGGTTACCGATGAGTGTGGAAATGAAGTGTCAATAACATTCAGTGTCTATGTAATCGGAAAACAGTTTAAGAAGCTTGATTCAAATAAGATTTATATCATAGGCGGAAATGCCGATCTTGATATGAAGAAGCTTGTGGAAAAGAAATATCCGGAATATAAGAAAAAGGTGGAGTATATCAATCTGAATACGGGTATCTCGAGTCCGGAATATTATGCAACGGTGATGGCTATACTCGAAAAAAATCCAAATGTTACGATCATGGTTGCAATGGATACTGCTGTAACAGATAAGTTCCTGTCTACCGGGGTATTTACAGATATGGATAAGCTGGGACTGACCGAAGCATACAGCCAGTCTTATCCTTATACCAGAAAAGCAGGAACCTATAAAGGAAAGCTTACAGCTGTAGCTCCATATGTAGCACCGGGAACCTTTATGTATGATCCGGACATTGCAAAGAAAGTCCTTGGAACTTCTGATCCGGATCAGGTGCAGAAGATGGTCGGTACTGCAGACGGTTATCTGAAGGTTGCGGCGAAAATGAAGAAAGCCGGTTATTATATGACTTCGGGTGCATCACGATGTGATGAGGAAGGAACTGTTAAAATCCAATATGGAATGCTGCATCAGATGGCAGGGGATCAGTATGCTTGGTTTAATAGTGATGATTGGGATGATAATAAGACCTATATGTTATCTGCAGCAGACAAGAAGATTGCAAAGAAGATAGCAGCCGGAACAGATGAAAACGGATATGATACAGGAATAGGTATGTGGACAACGGAATGGGTGAACGATATGAATTCCGGCAAGGTGTTCGGCTGGTTCTCCTGCTCATGGGCAGCACAATATTCTATAGTATTTGACAAGCCGATGGCAGTGTGTCAGGGACCGATCTCCTATTGCTGGGGCGGAACCTATTTCGCGGTAAAGGGTGGCAAGAAGGATGAGACTGCAGCACAGTTCTTAAAATTAGTATGCTGTGATCCGGATGTGATGAGCACCTTTGATGCTTTTGATACCTTTTGCTTTCCGAACAATACAGTTGCCATGAAGAATCTGATCAAGAAGGGAAAGAATCCGAAAGATCTTAATGGAGAGCAGGTCGCTATGAAGGGCAAGCAGAATCTGTATGAAGCATATGATAAGATGGCAAGAAGTATCAATGGTGGTTCTTATAAGATCTCAAAACCAAAGGTATCCCTTATCAGCAATGGTATCGTGAAAGGTTCTGACGGAAAGTATTACTATGTCAAGAAAGGTCTGATCCAGTCAGCAGAGACCGGCTTCTTCAAGGTAGGCAAGAAGACCTACTACATCAAGAAAGGTGTTATGCAGAATAAGAAGACCGGATTTGTAAAGTATGGCAAGAAGAACTACTATGTAAGGAAGGGCGTTTGCAGTACAAAGAATGAATTCGTAAAGGTGGGCAAGAAGACTTATTATCTGAATAAGGGCGTGAAGAATACCAAGACCGGATTTGTAAAAGTAGGCAAGGCAACTTATTATGTAAAGAACGGTCTGAAGACAAGCAAGACCGCATTCATCAAGAATGGTAAGAAAGAATGTTATGTCAAGAATGGTGTATGGAAGAAATCTTATACCGGCAATGTCACCTATAGAAATCACGTTTACTATGTGAAGAAGGGTGTAAAAGTGAAGAAAGTAAGATAGTTATTCGTGGCAGGCGCAAATAATAATCTGTTTATTTGTGCCTGTCATGATTTTTACATTGATAAAAACGATTAAGGAGAAATAGGAGGAAAATGAAAAACAGAATAAAACAAATTGTGATTTGGGGCATGGTGGTGGCTTGTATTATTTGCAGTGTAAATATTCAAACGACTACTGTAGATGCGAGTACGACAAAAAAAGTTTCAATCAGCAAATCATCTTTAAAATTAAAGACGAAAGTGAAATACAAGCTAAAGGTTAACGGAACAACAAAAAAGGTTGTATGGAAAAGTTCGAATAAAAAGGTAGCAAAAGTATCGCAGTCGGGGTTAGTTAAAGCTATAAAGCCCGGAAAGACTGTTGTATCGGCAAAGGTAGGGAAAAAGACCTATAAGTGTACCGTGAGAGTATATACAGGTACATTTAAGCACAAACACAAATATAAGGAAATAATAAAAGTTGATGCGACATTTTTGATATTAGATCCGGCTATAGTTACATCGGACGAATTTGATACTGCTGGGGCAAATTTTGGATACAAAGAAGGTGATTGTCTGGGGGAAGTACTTACTGTTCAGGATATACCGGATTTCTATTTTAGTTATGATAATGGTGGAGGAACCATTTATAAGGGTATATATTGCCGGGGAAAGCTGATAGATAAGACTCATTTTAGGAGAGATACATTGAAAAATGATGGTTTTGATAATGTCGGTAATGTATCACTTGTTACCGGCAACAATAGCAGAATTATCGATCTGACTAAGTTGGAATGGTATTGTATTCATAATGAGACAACCTCCTATAATGAATGTGTTTATTGCGGAGAGACCGGGCATGTTAATTATGGCCATGATGCCCATAAGGAAGTATCCATTGATAATGAATCTGAGAAAAAATACTATAATCCTAATTGCACATGTAGAAAATTTGCAGCAAAGCAATATGGCAGATGCTTTCTGCTTCCTGTAAAATCTGTAAGGGAAGAACCCCCTTATGTTATAACATCTTATGGTAAACTCAAGATCAAATTCAGCAGATGCAAACACAAAAACGGACTTGACTATTATTATTCAACTGATATAGAAGAAGAAAAAAGATATAAGTGTCGTGATTGTGGGGCAGTACTTAGCGAATCAGATTTGAAATAAGATTAAAAGATCCGGATATGGCAGAAATGCTGTATCTGGATTTTTTTATTTTTTTTTTTAAAACTTTTTTGTAAGCTGACCTGTCTGCTATAGTAGATGCTTTCGTTATGAAAAAAGGTGCGACTATTTATAGAAAGAAAAAGTAAAATGTGCAAAATATCTAAAAAGCAAGAATATTTTTGTAGACTATTGACATCCGTTTTTTTTTTTTATAATATTTGTGCTTTTTTACAGACATCAATGAGGTTTACATAAGTATAAGAAAAGCAATGTAACCGATAGAAGGCATAGTGTATAAGAGAAAAGGAGAGAGATGGATGAAAAAGAATAAGATGAAAGAACGCATCATGTGTCTTGTATTAGCCGTGATGCTGGGTATCAGCGGTATCATACCTACGGCACCGGTATTAAAGACGGAGGCAGCATCATTATCAGCGGCGGATGATTCCCAGACAGTGATAGGATGTCATAGATTGCATGATACATCTTATGCTGCGGTACAGGTAGGCAATAAGATTTATTATTCAAGTGACAGAACGGGTTATATCTTTTGCTATGATGTCAAGAAAAAGACAAACAAGAAGTTGGCAAAGCTGCCAAAACAGGTAAGAAATAAGAATACATATTATTCCAATAAGAATTATGCCAATATCAGCAACATGTTTTACTATAAAGGATATCTTTATTGTGGTTTAAAGGATGATCTTATGTGTTATGGCATTATTCGCGTAAATGTGAAAAATGGAAAGGTGAAAAAATTATTTTTTGAGCGTTCATCAATCAGCGTTTCGCCGGAGCCGGGTTTTGAGTTTTCCATTTATAAGAATAAGATATATTATGCATATTCAAATGGCACTTCAAACTATAATTATTATTTTGCATCTATGAATCTGGATGGCTCTCATAAAAAAGTAATCAGCCAAAAAGCGCTTACGAAAGTGTGTCGAAATGTAAAGGACAGCCGCATGATTGTTTATAGAGATGCGGTGTATGTCTATAACAACTTTGATGTTTTCTACAAAATAAATAAAAAAGGGAAAAAGACAAAGATCAAGAATCTGCCGAAAACATATATGAAGGTTAAGGTCAGCACATCCGGCTGCGTAATTGACGGTGAGAAAGCACAGTATAAGGGATATGAATATGACTCAATGGGATCTTTTGGCCTGTTAAACAAAAAGAATATTGCGACAGGAGAAGAAAAGGCCATTAATTCCAGCTCAAGCGAGAGAAGAAGCTATATTGTGCTTGGAGACTATATTCTGTTAAGAAAGAATAAAGCAAAGAAGAAACTGGGTGAATGTAAAATCACCCTTCAGCTTCTTAATAATAAAGGTAAGAAAATCAAAGATCTGTATAGCTACAATGTAAATTATAATGAGTAATATATCACAATTTTAAAAGCAAAGGAGAGATGATTATGAAAAAAATGAAGAAACTACTGGCGCTTATGTGCATCGCTATAGCTGCACTCATATGGCTGCCGGGACTAAAGTTTCCGGTAGAGGCGGGAAGTATTGATTACGAGGAGATGGTGTTGGTAGAATCCGGAGGAGATGTCACCTTATCAATAAATCTCAGTAAGTTAAATCTACCGGCAGGTTTTGAGGTGGGTAGTTGTAACTGGATTACAGATGGTGAAACTGTCAGTGCAGATGGTGGAACTGTCAGTGCAGATGGATTGTCATATACATTGAGAAATGTTACAAAATCCCAGTTTGTTTATGTATCTATATCCGACAAGAATAGTAGAGATGGAAAATTTTGTGAATTTTATATTTATGTAAATTCTTCAAATATAACAGCTAAAGCAGTTGGCAATAATACGGTGATAGCGAACTCAGGAGAGAAAGTAACACTAAAGGTATCCGCAAGCAGTGATCAGGGGAAACTTACATATACATGGTATAAAGGACAGTCATACGGAGGAGATGTAGGACAGTTAGGCCATAAAGCATCTTATACCTGTACGGCGCCGGTAAACAAAACAAAAAAGCTGAAGACTGAGGATTATCACTGTGTGATTTCTGATGAAACGGGTAATTCAAGCACAGTTTCCTTTACTGTATGTGTAAACAGTACAGCCAAAGAGAGCAAATTAAAGACAAATAAGGTCTATATTCTGACAGGGGATAGTCAGGTGGAACAGGTGATAAAGGCGGTTAATAAGAAATATCCGTCTTATACAAAGAATATCGAAGTGATCAAATATGAAGTTGGCGGAGAATCAGCTGAATATTATGCATTAGTACAGCAGAAGCTTGCAAACAATCCCGAAGCTACGTTTATCGTTTTGATGTATTCATCAAAGCTGGATGTACTTTTATCTACAGGAGTATTTACAGATCTGGACAAGCTTGGACTTACAGATGCTTACAGCCAGTCTTATCCATATACCAGAAAAGCAGGAACCTATAAGGGCAAGCTTGTAGCGATGACACCGGAAGCAACACCGGGAGCATTTATGTTTGATCCGGATATTGCACAGAAGGTTCTTGGAACTTCAGATCCTGAAAAGGTTCAGAAGATGATCGGAACAGCTGATGGCTATCTGTCTGTTGCTGCAAAAATGAAAGAGGCCGGTTACTATATGACCTCCGGAGCATCAAAAAATACAATGAGTGGTTGTGAGGGTATTCTCAATGACATGATAGGGGATACATCGTATTCTTACGAGGATAATAGCAAGGTATTTATGTTATCTGAAGCAGATAAGAAGACTGTGGAAAAGATCGCGAAGGCGACCCGTAGAAATGGATATGATACAGGAAGCTCGATGTGGAGCAGTGCTTGGGTGGCTGATATGACATCCGGTAAGGTATTTGGCTGGTTCTCTGGCACCTGGGGACAGTATAGCATTACATTTGACAAGCCGATGGCTGCCTGTCAGGGACCATTTGCCTATAACTGGGGTGGTACATACTACGCAATTAAGAGTGGCAGGCAGGATGAAGCAGCAGTGCAGTTCCTAAAAGCCTTATGCTGCGATCCTTCTGTAATGCGTTCTCTGGGCGACCTTCCAAATAATACCATTGCAGCTCAGAAGGTGATCAGTAAGGGTAAGAATCCTGCAGCTATGAAAAATAATCAGAATATTTATAAAGTATTCGATAAGATGGCAAGAAGCATCAATGGTGATTCTTATAAGATCTCAAAACCAAAGGTATCTCTTACAAGTAATGGCATTGTAAAGGGATCTGACGGAAAATATTACTATGTAAAGAAAGGTCTGATCCAGTCAGGCAGAAGCGGATTCATCAAAGTTGGCAAGAAGACCTATTACATCAAGAAGGGTGTAGTGCAGAATAAAAAGACCGGATTCGTGAAGAACGGCAAGAAGTACTACTATGTAAAGAAAGGTGTCTGCAGTACAAAGAATGAATTCGTAAAGGTTGGTAAGAAGACCTATTATCTGAATAAAGGCGCAAAGAACACCAAGACCGGATTTGTAAAAGTCGGTAAGGCAACTTATTACGTTAAGAAAGGTCTGAAGACTACACAGACAGCATTCATCAAGAATGGCAGACAGGAATACTATGTCAAGAATGGCGTATGGAAGAAGTCTTATACCGGAAATGTCACCTATAGAAATCATGTTTACTATGTGAAGAAGGGTGTAAAAGTAAAAAAGGTGAGATAATACATGAAGAATAGATTGAAGCAGATCATTGTCTGGTGCATGGTGGCAGCATTGCTATGCGTGAATTGCTCATTTACATCAGAAGCGAAAACAGGCAGTAAGGTTACAGTTCCAAAGACATCTATTACGTCAGTAAGATCCAGATCAGCGGGACAGGTGACAGTAAGATTTAAGAAGTCAAAAAAGGCGGGCAGCTATCAGATTCAGATCAGCACAGACAAGAAGTTTAAGAAAGGCGTAAAAAGCCAGAAAGTCAGTGCCGGGAAAAAGACTGTTACATTTAAGAAGCTGAAGCAGGGCAAAAAATATTATGTCAGAGTGCGTGTGTACCGGACTGTAAAGAAGAAAAAATATCACAGCGCATGGAGTAAAGTGAAGTCTGTTAAAGTGAAAAAGAAGACGACAAAGAAGGACTCCGGTCAGAAGAATACTGGTGATAGCAACAAGTCAGAGAACACCACGGATGTAACAGATACCACTGAGAACACAGGAGCTGCCAAGGATACAGATACCACTGGGAACACGAATTCCGGCGGACAGCAGGATGCAGGAAACGGTGGACAAGAGTCCGAGGATCAAAAAAAAGAGTGGGATGGTACAGTAGAGCTGGAAAAAATGGAATATGAACTGGGAGATGAAATAAAGGTTCATTATTCCAAACAGCCGGAATGTGCAGGAGAAATAAAGGAATATTATACTTATGGTAATCGGGGAGAATATATCGATTATACAGAAAGATATACCAAAAAGAATGAGGATGGAAATGTGGTATGTACGAGTGTCGGACATACCAGCCTGTGTATTATATTCCCTGAGACAGAACATTATAAAGAGACATGGATTGCTTTGGGAAAAGTGAGAATATACAATAATGAAGATCCACTTGGAGGATTTAATCTGTCCGGTTATAAGTACGGGGAAACCATGAAGAAAGAGGTTGGAAATACAACCGTAACGAATGGTACAGGTTCTTTTTGCGAATGGTTTGCATGTGAAGGTAATGCTGCGTGGTTAGAGGAGCATATAACCTATAAGGTATCGGATGCTACGCCGAAAGAATACAGTAATCTTATGGAATGGGCAGGCTGGAATACTTCAGAACTGGAAATAAAAGTAGAAACCTATAATCTGAAAGGAGTATATGGAGAGACAACATCTATTACAACTCCGACCACAAGTGGAAAAGTACAATTTTCCGGCAAAGCAATGTCACAGTGTAAGCTTACTGTAACAGCTGGTGCAGGTGTGCGCGTGTGCAGACTGGATGCTTACAAGGATGGCGTTTTATATGACACTATGTATGTTGCTCCGAAGCCATATGATGAAGATGGAAATCTTCTTGATGCAGAATTGTATACAAAGGTTCGGAGAAATGTAGAGGCAAAGCTGTGGACAGATGATATGTCGAATTATGATAAGCTGAAAACTCTTGCAGATTATATTTCAACGACAGCGCATTATCCGGGATATCAATGTACTCAAAAAGATGTAAATCCGACTCTGTGGGATGGATTCTCAGTCGATGGTATGGCGCTTTATTATAATATGTTCGATATGCCGGTCTTAAACCGTGCGATGGCATTGCGTGGCGGTATCATAACCTGTGTGGCTATAGATATTGTCTGTGCTGCGGCAGAGGAGGATCTGGGGCTGAATTATCTGTATGATAAAGCGACAGATACTGTTGCAGAAGGTGAGGGTGTATGGCTTACGATCGGAGATGCCAGTACCAATCCAAGCGCAGGAGCACATGAGTCTCTGGCATACAAGGATGCCGATGGCAATATCGTATATATCGATGCGCAGGGAAGAAAGGCAAGAAATTCATGCGAAGAACACGGCTGTCTGGATAAGGTCATCAGAGACTAGATCCGTGCCGGACGTGAAGAAGCGAAGAATATAGAGGCAAATATTTAATCAAATAATTAAGGAGATGGATGAAATATGAAACAATTTTTCAAATCACATGCAATTTTATTCAGTATGCTTGCAGTTCTGATCGGATGCTTAATTTATCCGAATCAGGCAGATGCAAAGACATATCAGACGCAGGATAACTATATTGGCGGTGGCGGATGTTCCGTTGTGATCAGCAATAATAAGGTATACTATTCGATCACAGAGACCGGAAGGATCTTCTGCTACGATATCAAAACGAAGAAGACAAAAACCATTGCCAAGGCAAGTGGAAAAGGATTTGGCAGCTTAAGGAAAAAGGGAAATTATCTCTATGCAGTTTATGACAATTATGGCGGTTCTGATGGATCAGATGAGTATATCGTACGTGTGTCCATTAAGACCGGTAAAAAAACAAAGCTTGCAAGAGGCCGTAATTTTGTATTTGCCGGCAAAAAGATCTACTATACAAAGACTCAGCATATCAAGACCGGTGATGTAGAATATGATAAGACGATCGGTACATATTCCATGTCACTTACCGGAAAGAATAAAAAGAAAGCAAAGTCTGTCGTATTGAATACAGAGCGTGATGGAAGAACTCCGATCAAGACCTCCAAGGGTTCTCTGACCTCCCGGGGCAAGACGATAGGTAGTTTATATTTCCCACAGGCGATAGATTACAAGACCTCAAAAGGCAAGAAAACCGAGATTTATAATGTGCTGAAAGATAAGAATGCGACCAGTACTTCAACGGTTTCTTATTATACGTTGCAGGGCGACTACATCGTGTATAAGAAATATGATAAAAAGGGATATTCCAAACTGGTTCTTGTGAAAAAGAACGGAAAAGGAGCAAAGGTTATATATTCAGCACCTTCTGTAAGCGGCTGGTAAAATGAAAATACAGGCGTTACAGCCGGTCGGTGTCAGGTGAGGGTCAGAACTTATAGCGTCAGATAGACAGTTAGAGCTTATGGCATCAGATGGACGATGTTGTATTTAGCATACGGCATCAGATACAGATAATAGAATTTATTTGTATCTGGTGCCGTTTTTTTACGCATTGTGATGGTAAAAAATGCGGATTAATGCTACAATAAAACGAATGGGGAAACGCTTTGGCAGATACGAATGAAAAGGCTGAATGAGATCATACGAGAGGAAACGAAAAAATGAACAAACGAAACCGGTTAAAAACCATTCGGCCGCAGAATGAACGTGCGGCAAGAGCATTCCGTAAGAAGCAGAACATGAAGGTAGAGCTGAATAAAAAGTGGCTGCCTGTTGTCTATGTGGTGATGCTCGGTATCTGTATTTTACTGAATGTGACAAATGATAGTCTGGATCCGGCAAATGTGCTGATCAGTGTCTGTATGTTTGGAATTGTGGGAGCGATATTTGTCTATGCATATAAGCATTTGAAGCATATCGACCAGATGGGGGAAGATTTTCGTATAGCCATCAGCTATATCAAGGGCGACTATGCAAAAGAAAAGAAGCTTCTTTGGGATCTGTATCGTACCGAGACCCGGTATGGTATCTTTAATGAGGAACATCTGAGAAATTCCTATGTAGATTATGTGGAAGAAATGAAACGTCTGGAGCAGGATGAAGAAGGAAAATATGCCTGTGACATCGAAGATTTTATAAATTATCAGTTGATCGATGATGCAGTAGAAAAGGGTCGTCTGAATCTGGTGCCGGGTGCCATGACCGGACTTGGTATTCTTGGTACCTTTATCGGTCTGTCAATCGGACTTCAGGCATTTAATACAGGTTCAGCAGAGGAGATTACGAACAGTATCGGACCTCTGATGGATGGTATCAAGGTTGCGTTCCATACATCTATCTATGGTATGATCTTTTCCCTGACATTTAATCTGATCTTTAAGACGGTTCTGGAACAGGCATATCACAAGCTGGATGAATTTGTAGCAGAGTTCAAACGGTATGTACGTCCGGATGCGACTTACGATAACGGTAATTTGGAACTGGATTTCCAGAAGAAACAGTTGGAAGCAACGATAGCAACACAGAAGGCAATCGAAGAAACACTTGCATATCTGAAGTCCATGCATGAAGATATCGAAGATATCCGTATCCTGACAAAGGATCAGAATGATATCTTCCGTGGCAGATTGAACCGCCCGAGGGCGATCGAGCAGAGCAGCAGGGAGGGATAAGGCATGAGCAAGAAACGAAGAAGACCGGAGGAAGAAGAAACCTCCTACTGGCTGTCTTATTCCGATATGATGGCTGCGCTCCTTCTGATCTTTATCCTGATCATTTCCTTTACACTGATGCAGTCTAAGAGCCAGTATGAGAGTAAACAGGCAGAGCTTGATAAACAGCAGGAGATCATCAAAGAGCAGGAACAGCTCTTAAAAGACCAGCAGGAGGAGCTTGACCGTATCGCAGGCATCCGAAGTGGTCTGGTGGCGGCACTCCGTGATGAGTTCGCAGACAGTTCGTTAAATGTCAAGGTAGACGAGAAAACGGGTGCGATCACCTTTGATGCAAGCGTTTTGTTTGATGTAGCAGACAGTGATCTGAAGGAAGAAGGAAAGACCTTCTTAAAGGAATTTCTTCCCAAATACTGTAAAGTGCTGCTGGATGAAAAATATCGTGATTATGTATCGGAGATTATTATAGAAGGTCATACAGATACGAATGGATCTTATATTTATAATCTTGAACTTTCCCAGCAGAGAGCCTTTTCTGTTGCAAAGTATTGCCTGACCGAGAGTAACGGGATCATAAGCTCCACAGATGTTGAACTGCTTCGAAGTGTGCTGACGGCAAATGGAAAGTCCTACAGCAATCCGATCTATAAGGAGGATGGATCTGTCGATCTGGAAGCATCCAGACGAGTAGAGATCCTGTTCCGGCTTCAGGATGAAGAAATGATCGCCGAGATGATGGATATTCTGAAAGAGAAATAGATTTTTGAAAGAGAAACAGACCAACACTTGCGGTTTTAAAAACGAGATGGTACAATGAGCATTGCGATGGGATGTGTTTGTACATACCAGCATAATGCGAAACCGACATTGAACCGACAGGTGAAATGGTACAATGAGCATTACGGCGGTACATATTTATATGATATGTACTAAATGGATAGATTGTCTTTTGAAAGGAAAACGAGATGAAAAGAGTAGTTGTAACAGGAATGGGCGCTGTAACCCCGATTGGAAATAACGTAGAAGAATTCTGGGATGGCATTAAGAAGAATAAAGTAGGTATTGGCGAGATTACAAAATTTGATGTATCCGAATATAAATGCAAAATGGGTGCTGAAGTAAAAGATTTTGATCCGAAACAATATATGGATCCAAAGGCAGCCAGAAGAATGGAGCCGTTCTGCCAGTATGCAGTTGCAGCTACAGGCGAAGCAATCAGGAACGCGGGTATTGATCTTGAGAAAGAAGATCTGACAAGATTCGGAACCTGTATCGGTAACGGACTTGGCGGTGTAGCTACGATCGAAAAGGAACATGCCAAGGTTATGAATGGTAAGGCAAACCGTGTCAGTGTAATGATGGTTCCTATGATGATCTCGAATATGGCAGCCGGAAATGTAGCGATCGCATATGGCTTAAAGGGCAAATGTACAGATGTTGTAACAGCATGTGCGACAGGAACAAACAGCATTGGCGAGGCATATCGTTATATTCAGGTCGGAGATGCAGATGTGATGGTAGCCGGAGGCGCTGAATCACCGATCTGTGAGACAAATGTTTCAGGATTTATCTCCATGACAGCACTTTCAAGTGCAACGGAAGCAGATCGTGCGTCGATTCCGTTTGACAAAGACAGATGTGGATTCGTTATCGGTGAAGGAGCTGGAGTCGTAGTTCTGGAATCTCTGGAGCATGCGCAGGCAAGAGGAGCAAAGATCCTTGCCGAGGTTGTCGGATATGGTTCCACCTGTGATGCATTTCACATTACATCCCCTGCCGAGGATGGAGAGGGTGCAGCAAGAGCCATGACACTCGCGATCAATGAGGCTGGCATTACACCGGCAGACGTTGATTATATCAATGCACACGGAACAAGTACCCACCACAATGATCTCTATGAGACAAGAGCCATTAAGAAAGCATTTGGTGAGGATGCATATAATGTAAATATCAATTCTACAAAATCCATGATCGGTCATTTATTTGGCGCGGCCGGAGCAGTTGAATTTATTACATGCGTAAAATCTATCGAAGATGGATATATTCACCCAACAGTTGGTCTTCGTGAGACAGAAGGCGAGATCGACCTGAATTATACAAAGGGTGAGGGCGTTCATAAGGACATTACATATGCGCTGAGCAATTCTCTTGGATTTGGCGGACACAATGCAAGTATCCTTGTAAAGAAATGGGAAGAATAAGATCCAGACAAAAACAGATATAAAAGAATTACACATCATAAATAATGTGAGCAAAAGTATTTGCACGAAAAAGTGTAAATTTACATGGAAAAGTGAAAATTTACATCAAAAAGTGAAAAAACGTATTGACATATTCCTTGTGTTATGGTAAAGTATCTTTCGATGAACTGCCGAAGACAGTAGGTGCCGGATGGCATAAGTTGAAAAACACCTACCGAGGAATATATCGTTAATATTATTTTAACTATATGCTCTCTGTCTTATCGACAGAGAGCTTTTCTTATTTTAGCAGAAGATGCTTTCTGTTAACTATGTGCAGTCATTAGTAAAACAAGGAGGCGCATTATGGCAAAGGTAGAGATTAAGAAGCCAGTAGTTGAAGAAATCAAAGCTAACTTAGATGGTGCTCAGACAGCAGTTGTAGTTGACTACCGTGGACTTACAGTTGAGCAGGACACACAGCTTCGTAAGCAGTTAAGAGAAGCTGGGGTTGTTTATAAGGTATACAAGAACACCATGATCAACTTCGCTATTGAAGGCACAGAGTTCGAGGGACTGAAGCCATGTCTCGAAGGACCTACCGGATTAGCTATCTGTAAGACAGATGCTACAGCAGCAGCCAGAATCTTGGCTAACTTCGCAAAGACTGCTCCGGCACTTGAGCTTAAGGGTGGCGTTGTAGAAGGTACATTCTACGATGCAGCAGGTATCGCAGTTATTGCAAACATTCCTTCAAGAGAAGTACTTATTTCCAAATTCCTTGGAAGTATCCAGTCACCTATTGCAAACTTCGCTCGTGTTATCAAGCAGATTGCAGAACAGAAGGAAGCTTAATTATTTGTGCATACAGGCACATCGGCTTCTATTTAATAGAAGCAGCAATTATTAAACTATATTATATTAATGGAGGAAATAATAATGACAACTCAGGAAATTATTGAAGTAATCAAAGGTTTATCAGTATTAGAATTAAATGACTTAGTTAAAGCATGTGAGGAAGAATTCGGCGTATCAGCAGCAGCAGGTGTTGTTGTAGCAGCAGCAGGCGGAGACGCTCCAGCAGCAGAAGAGAAGGATTCATTCGATATCGAACTTACAGAAGTTGGTCCTAACAAGGTTAAGGTTATCAAGGTTGTTCGTGAGATCACAGGTCTTGGCTTAAAGGAAGCTAAGGATGCTGTTGATGGCGCTCCAAAGGTTATCAAAGAGGGAGCTTCAAAGGACGAGGCTGAGGAAGCTAAGACTAAGTTAGAGGCTGAAGGCGCTAAGGTTACATTAAAGTAATTTTATTCCTTGTATTTATGAATATCTTTCGACCTGGCGGGAGAATTACCTGCCAGGTCGTTTTTGTCAAAGTTCCGGCGAACTGATCACTTTTTATCAATAAGAACGGGTTCGTCCGAAGATACGGTTTTAAGATTCTGATCACAGATACAAATATCTATACAATGATGAAAAATTACTTGCTTATAAGGGGTGATTTTTTGAATGCATAGAGTGAGAATGCACTCATGGTATAGCCGAATTTATGTATCTGTTCTATAAAATAAAATGCCGTTGCATATTGTTTTTAGAAAATGCAAACAGGCGCATAAATATGAATAAAAGTTCATATACAATTCTTTTATAAAAAATTCCAAATATTTCTTGACATATACCTTGAAAATGTGATACAGTGTAAGATGTCTATACTATGGGTTGGTTTGCGTTCAAACCAGACATATAATGACACGGCTAATATATTTCGGTTAAATGTAAGCATTTCAACAGAATATACGCTTAAAAATAAATTCCAAGGGGTGAATGTGTCGATGGAAAAAAACAGAATTAGTCCTGTTCAATCTGGTAAAGGTATCCGAATGAGTTATTCCAGACAGAAAGATGTCCTGGAGATGCCTAACTTTATCGAAGTTCAGAAAAACTCATACCAGTGGTTCCTTACCGATGGTCTGAAGGAGGCATTTAAAGATATCTCTCCTATTACTGACTATACAGGACAGCTTAGTCTTGAGTTTGTAGATTTCCAGTTATGTAGAGATGATGTGAAGTACTCAATCGAAGAGTGCAAGGAAAGAGATGCAACATATGCTGCACCGCTTAAAGTAAAAGTAAGACTCCATGCAAATGACGCAAAGGAAATGTCAGAACATGAGATTTTCATGGGTGATCTTCCTCTTATGACCGAGACAGGTACATTTGTGATCAACGGTGCAGAGCGAGTTATCGTAAGCCAGTTGGTGCGTTCACCTGGTATCTACTATGATATTGCACATGATAAGATTGGTAAGAAGCTGTACTCCTGTACAGTTATCCCAAACCGTGGTGCATGGTTAGAGTACGAAACAGATTCGAATGATGTTTTCTATGTTCGTGTAGATAGAACCAGAAAGGTGCCTATCACAGTACTTATCCGTTCACTGGGAATCGGAACAAATGCAGAGATTATCGATCTGTTTGGCGAAGAACCAAAGATTTTAGCAAGTATTGAAAAGGATCCTTCTGAGACATATCAGGATGGTCTTCTTGAGTTGTACAAAAAAATAAGACCGGGTGAGCCTCTTGCAGTAGAGAGTGCAGAGAACCTGATCAATGCAATGTTCTTTGATCCAAGACGTTATGATCTTGCAAAGGTTGGACGTTATAAGTTCAATAAGAAGCTGGCATTCCAGAACAGAATCACAGGTCAGATACTTGCAGAGGATGCGATCGATCCGGCAACCGGTGAAGTGATCGCAGAAGCAGGCACGACACTTACAAGAGCACAGGCAAAGGATATCCAGGATGCTGCTGTACCATATGTTATGATCCAGACAGAAGAACGTAACGTAAAGGTGCTTTCAAATATGGTAGTAGATCTGTCCAAGTATGTTGGATTTGATCCTGCTGAAGTAGGTATCCATGAGGGTGTATACTATCCTGTCCTTGAAACCCTTTTAAATGAATATTCAGACGAAGAAGAATTAAAGGCAGCTATCGCAAGAGATGCATCTGACCTTGTTCCAAAGCATATAACAAAAGAAGACATTATCGCTTCAATTAACTACAACATTCACCTTGAATATGGTATTGGAACAAAGGATGATATCGATCACCTTGGTAACAGACGTATCCGTGCAGTCGGAGAACTTCTTCAGAATCAGTATAGAATCGGTCTTTCCAGACTGGAAAGAGTTGTAAGAGAGAGAATGACGACTCAGGACGTAGAGACGATCACTCCACAGTCTCTGATCAACATCAAGCCTGTAACAGCAGCAGTTAAGGAATTCTTCGGAAGTTCCCAGTTGTCACAGTTCATGGATCAGAACAACCCATTGTCTGAGCTGACTCATAAGAGAAGATTATCAGCCCTTGGTCCCGGTGGTCTGTCACGAGACAGAGCAGGATTCGAGGTTCGAGATGTACACTATACTCATTATGGTAGAATGTGTCCTATCGAGACTCCTGAAGGTCCTAACATCGGTCTGATCAACTCTCTGGCTACTTATGCAAGAATCAATGAGTATGGTTTTGTAGAAGCACCATACAGAAAACTGGATAAATCAGATCCTGCAAACCCTGTAGTTACAGATGAGGTTATTTATCTGACGGCAGATGAAGAAGATAATTACAGAGTTGCACAGGCAAATGAACCTCTGGATGCAGATGGTCATTTCGTAAATAACAACGTATCAGGAAGATACAGAGAGGATACAACAGAGTTCCCGAAATCAAGAGTTGATCTGATGGACGTTTCTCCTAAGATGGTATTCTCAGTTGCTACATCCATGATTCCTTTCCTTGAGAACGATGATGCAAACCGTGCTCTGATGGGATCAAACATGCAGCGTCAGGCAGTTCCGCTTATGCTTACCGAATCAGCCGTTGTAGGTACCGGTATGGAAGCAAAGGCAGCCGTTGACTCAGGTGTATGTATCGTTGCAAAGAGAGATGGTGTAGTTGAATATTCCACAAGTAAGGAAATCTGTATTAAGGCAGATGAAGATGGAACAAAGGATATCTACCACGTTATCAAGTTCGCACGAAGCAATCAGGGTAACTGTATGAACCAGAGACCTATCGTATTCAAGGGCGAGCATGTTAAGGCTGGAGAGGTTATCGCAGACGGACCATCTACTTCAGGTGGAGAGATCGCACTTGGAAAGAACCCTCTGATCGGTTTCATGACCTGGGAAGGTTACAACTACGAGGATGCTGTTCTTTTAAGTGAAAGACTTGTAAAAGATGATGTATATACATCTATTCATATTGAGGAGTACGAATGCGAAGCAAGAGATACCAAGCTCGGACCGGAAGAGATCACAAGAGATCTTGCGGGATTGTCCAATGATGCATTAAAGGATCTGGATGAGAATGGTATTATCCGTATCGGTGCTGAGGTTCGTGCCGGAGATATCCTTGTCGGTAAGGTTACTCCTAAGGGAGAGACAGAGCTGACAGCAGAGGAAAGACTCCTTCGTGCCATCTTTGGTGAGAAGGCAAGAGAAGTAAGAGATACTTCCCTTAAGGTTCCTCATGGAGCATTTGGTGTCATCATGGATACCAAGATCTTCACAAGAGAAAACGGTGATGAACTTTCACCGGGTGTTAATAAATCAGTCAGAGTATACATTGCTCAGAAGAGAAAGATCCAGGTAGGAGATAAGATGGCCGGTCGTCATGGTAACAAGGGTGTAATTTCCCGTGTACTTCCGGTAGAAGATATGCCATTCCTTCCAAATGGTCGTCCGCTCGATATCGTGTTGAACCCACTGGGCGTTCCTTCACGTATGAATATCGGACAGGTTCTTGAAATCCATCTTGGTCTTGCTTCACAGGTTCTCGGATTCAAGGTTTCAACTCCTGTGTTTGATGGTGCAGACGAGTTTGATATCATGGATACTCTTGAGATGGCGAATGATTATGCAAATACCGAGTGGGAAGATTTCTATGAGAAATATAAAGACTCTGTTTCGGAAGAAGTAATGAATTACCTCTATGAGAACAGAGACCACAGAGAAGAATGGAAGGGCGTTCCAATCGACAGAACCGGTAAGGTACAGCTTCGTGACGGTAGAACCGGTGAAGAATTTGACAGCCCTGTAACAATCGGTTACATGCATTATCTTAAGCTCCACCATCTGGTTGATGATAAGATCCATGCACGTTCAACCGGTCCGTACTCATTAGTTACACAGCAGCCTCTGGGTGGTAAAGCTCAGTTCGGTGGACAGCGTTTCGGTGAGATGGAAGTTTGGGCACTGGAAGCATACGGTGCATCATATACATTACAGGAAATCCTGACTGTTAAGTCGGATGATGTAATCGGACGTGTTAAGACATATGAAGCGATCATTAAGGGTGAGAATATTCCTACACCTGGTATCCCTGAGTCATTCAAGGTACTGCTGAAGGAATTCCAGTCACTTGGTCTCGATGTCAGAGTTGTAAAAGACGATATGACAGAGGTTGATCTCGGTGAGACGATCGAAGCGTATGACGAGAATGTTAAGAGCATGATCGATGATGATAAACGGGAAGCTGATGGACGTGAATTTGAAGAAGCGGGCTTCAGCGGAACAGATGAAAATGATGAGCTGACATCATTATCAGACGGAGAATATCTGGATGATTACAATGACGACTATGATGGCAACTCGGATGATGAATTTTAGAAAGGAGATTTTGTAAGATGCCAGAATTTAACATGGAAACTCCAGAACAGGAACAGGCTTTAAGCTTTGACGCAATTAGAATCGGACTTGCATCTCCTGAAAAAATCAGAGAATGGTCACATGGTGAGGTTAAGAAACCTGAGACTATCAACTACAGAACATTAAAACCGGAAAAAGACGGTTTGTTCTGCGAGAGAATATTTGGACCTAGCAAGGACTGGGAATGTCATTGCGGTAAATATAAGAAGATCAGATATAAAGGTATTATCTGTGATCGATGCGGTGTAGAGGTTACAAAGGCCAGCGTTCGTAGAGAGCGTATGGGTCATATCGAGCTTGCAGCACCGGTATCCCATATCTGGTATTTCAAAGGTATTCCTAGCCGTATGGGACTGATCCTTGATATTTCTCCAAGAGTACTTGAAAAGGTATTATACTTTGCATCTTATATCGTTCTTGATCCAAAGGACACACCGCTTACTTATAAGCAGGTTCTGACAGAGCAGGAATACAGAAAGGCTGAAGAGGACTTCGGATACGGCTCCTTCCGTGCAGGAATGGGTGCTGAGTCCATTCAGGAGCTCTTAAGAGCAATCGATCTGGATAAAGAAAGCGAAGAATTAAAGGCTGAGCTTAAGAATTCAAGCGGACAGAAGAGAGCCAGAATCATCAAGAGACTGGAAGTTGTTGAAGCATTCCGTAATTCTGAGAATAAGCCGGAGTGGATGATCATGGATGTTATTCCGGTTATCCCACCGGATATCAGACCTATGGTTCAGTTGGATGGCGGCAGATTTGCTACATCTGACCTGAATGACTTATATAGAAGAATTATCAACAGAAATAACCGCTTAAGAAGACTTCTTGATCTGAACGCTCCTGACATCATTGTCAGAAACGAGAAGAGGATGCTTCAGGAAGCTGTTGATGCGTTAATTGATAATGGTAGAAGAGGCCGTCCTGTAACAGGTCCGGGTAACAGAGCATTAAAGTCTCTGTCCGATATGTTAAAGGGTAAGCAGGGACGTTTCCGTCAGAACCTTCTTGGTAAGCGTGTTGACTATTCAGGACGTTCCGTTATCGTAGTAGGACCGGAACTTAAGATCTATCAGTGTGGTCTTCCAAAGGAAATGGCTATCGAATTATTCAAGCCGTTTGTTATGAAAGAACTGACAGCCAGCGGCAGAGCGAATAACATTAAAGCTGCTAAGAAGATGGTAGAAAAGCTTGAGCCGGAAGTTTGGGATGTACTTGAGGATGTAATCAAAGAGCATCCGGTTATGTTAAACCGTGCTCCTACACTTCACAGACTGGGTATCCAGGCATTTGAGCCTATCCTTGTAGAAGGTAAGGCAATCAAGCTTCATCCACTGGTATGTACAGCGTTCAACGCCGATTTCGATGGTGACCAGATGGCTGTTCACCTTCCACTTACAGTTGAGGCACAGGCAGAATGTAGATTCCTGCTCCTGTCCCCGAATAACCTTCTGAAGCCTTCAGATGGTGCTCCGGTTGCCGTTCCTTCACAGGATATGGTCCTTGGTATCTACTATCTGACAATGGAGAAGGATGGCGATATCGGAGAAGGCAAGTTCTTCAAGTCAAAGAACGAAGCACTGCTTGCATATGAGAACAAGGAGATCACTCTCCACTCTAAGATAAAAGTAAGAAGAACTGTTACGACAGAAGACGGAACAGAGGTTACAGGTATCATCGATACTACACTCGGTCGTTTGCTGTTCAACGAGATCATTCCTCAGGATCTTGGATATGTTGACAGAACAAATCCTGACAATATCCTGAAACTTGAGATTGATTTTCATGTTGGTAAGAAACAGTTAAAGCCGATCCTTGACAAATGTATCAATACACATGGCGCGACCAAGACTGCTGAAGTTCTGGATGACGTAAAGGCAATCGGTTACAAGTATTCAACCAGAGGTGCTATTTCAGTATCTATTTCAGATATGAAGGTGCCGGACGAGAAGAAGCAGATCCTTGCAGATGCTCAGACTCAGGTTGACAAGATCACAAAGATGTTCAGACGTGGTCTTATGACAGAGGAGGAGAGATACCTCGCTGTTGTTAAGGTTTGGGAAGAAGCCGATAAGGTTCTGACAAAAGCCCTTCTGGACGGACTTGATAAATATAACAACATCTTCATGATGGCAGATTCCGGTGCCCGTGGATCTAACCAGCAGATCAAACAGCTGGCTGGTATGCGTGGTCTGATGGCAGATACAACCGGTCGTACGATCGAACTTCCGATTAAGTCAAACTTCCGTGAAGGTCTTGACGTTCTGGAGTATTTCATTTCAGCGCATGGTGCTCGTAAGGGTCTGTCCGATACAGCGCTTCGTACAGCCGATTCAGGATACCTGACCAGACGTCTGGTTGACGTATCACAGGATCTGATCATTCGCGAGACAGATTGTTGTGCAGGAAAAGCAATTCCTGGTATGGAAGTAGAAGCATTCATGGAAGGTAAAGAAGTAATCGAATCCTTCCAGGAGAGAATTACAGGTCGTTACCTTGCAGAATCTGTATACGATAAAGATGGTAACCTTTTAGTTAAGGCAAACCACATGGTATCACCAAAGAGAGCTGCTCTGATCGTAAATCAGGGTGTAGATTCAAACGGTGTTCCGTTCCTTGATCCGGATACAGGTGTTACAAGACAGGATGCAAAGCTTAAGATCAGAACGATCCTGACATGTAAGTCACACCTTGGTGTATGTGCAAAATGTTACGGTGCCAACATGGCAACCGGACAGCCGGTACAGGTTGGTGAAGCTGCCGGAATTATCGCAGCTCAGTCAATCGGTGAGCCTGGTACACAGCTTACCATGAGAACATTCCATACTGGTGGTGTTGCCGGTGATGATATTACACAGGGTCTTCCTAGAGTAGAAGAGTTGTTCGAAGCAAGAAAGCCAAAGGGACTTGCGATCATCGCAGAGTTTGGCGGTAAGGTTCAGCTTCGTGATAATAAGAAGAAGAGAGAAGTCGTTATCACAAATGACGAGACAGGCGAATCAAAGGCATACTTAATTCCTTATGGTTCCCGTATCAAGGTTCTGGACGATCAGGTTCTGGAAGCCGGTGATGAATTAACAGAAGGTTCTGTTAATCCACATGATATCTTAAAGATCAAAGGTATCCGTGCAGTTCAGGATTACATGCTTCGTGAAGTACAGCGAGTATACAGACTTCAGGGTGTTGATATCAATGATAAGCATATCGAGATCATTGTTCGTCAGATGTTAAAGAAGATCAGGATCGAGGATAACGGAGATTCATCCTACCTTCCGGGAACACTGGTTGACGTTCTTGATTTTGAAGATACAAATGAGCAGCTCATCGCAGAAGGCAAACAGCCGGCAGAAGGCTCACAGGTAATGCTTGGTATTACAAAGGCATCGCTTGCTACAGATTCCTTTATGTCAGCAGCGTCCTTCCAGGAGACAACAAAGGTTCTTACAGATGCAGCTATTAAGAGTAAGGTGGATCCGCTTAATGGTCTGAAAGAGAACGTTATTATCGGTAAGCTGATCCCAGCAGGTACAGGTATGAAGCGCTATCGTTCTGTAAAGCTTGATACAGAGATGGATGAGATCAACTTCTTTGATGATGATGAAGAGATCGACTTCGGAGATGATCTGGAAAGCACAGAGTTAGAAGATGCAGTTGATACCGATGCAGATGCAGAGGATGAGGCGGAAGAAAATGCTTCAGACTTGGAATCTGTAGAGGCAGAGACATCTGATAACGAATAAATAAATTTGAAAAGTGCTTGACACGAATAATTTCAATATATATAATGGTAAGGCATGCGTGAGAACGTATGCCTTATATTATTTTTTATTTTGAAAGTAGGAGGTGAAAACATGCCAACATTTAACCAGTTAGTTAGAAAGGGAAGACAGACAGTAGAGAAGAAGTCAACTGCACCAGCTCTTCAGAGAAGTTTCAACTCATTAAAGAAGAAGCCAACTGAGACAAGCTCTCCACAGAAGAGAGGAGTTTGTACAGCAGTTAAGACAGCTACTCCTAAGAAGCCTAACTCAGCTCTGAGAAAGATCGCCAGAGTTCGTTTATCAAACGGTATCGAAGTTACAAGTTATATTCCAGGTGAAGGTCACAACCTTCAGGAGCATAGCGTAGTTCTTATCCGTGGTGGTAGAGTAAAGGACTTACCTGGTACAAGATACCATATCATCAGAGGTACTCTTGATACAGCAGGTGTTGCAAAGAGACGTCAGGCTCGTTCTAAGTACGGTGCTAAGCGTCCAAAAGATGCTAAGAAGTAATTAAAACCGTATTATTGGAAACATTCCAAAAAAATGTGCTGGTTAGGCCATGTTTTTGCTATGAGATAAGGTGTTGATGCATAAAATGCAGAAAACATCAGATAGATAGAAGAGATGGAAATAACAGCACGAACACATTTTATAATGTGAGTACCGAAGAATTAATAAATATTAAGGAGGGAAGAACCGTGCCACGTAAAGGACATATCGCAAAGAGAGACGTATTAGCGGATCCAATTTACAATAACAAGGTGGTTACCAAGCTTATCAACAACGTAATGTTAGATGGTAAGAAGGGTGTTGCTCAGAAGATTGTTTACGGTGCATTCGACCGTATCGCAACTGAAACTGGTAAGGACGCTATCGAGGTATTTGAAGAGGCTATGAACAACATCATGCCATTACTCGAGGTTAAGGCAAGACGTATCGGTGGTGCAACATATCAGGTACCTATCGATGTAAGACCAGATAGAAGACAGGCTCTTGGACTTCGTTGGTTAACAACATTTTCACGTGCCAGAAGTGAAAAGACCATGGAAGAAAGACTTGCAAGAGAAATCATGGATGCAGCTAATAACACAGGTGCATCTGTAAAGAGAAAAGAAGATATGCACAAGATGGCAGAAGCAAACAAGGCGTTTGCTCACTACAGATTCTAATCTGTGCTGTCTACAGAATAATAAAAGGAGGACAATCCGTTGGCTGGAAGAGAATATCCATTGGACAGAACAAGAAACATTGGTATTATGGCTCATATCGATGCTGGTAAGACAACTCTTACAGAGAGAATCTTATACTATACTGGTGTTAACTATAAAATCGGTGATACTCATGATGGTACAGCTACTATGGACTGGATGGAGCAGGAGCAGGAAAGAGGTATTACAATCACTTCCGCTGCTACAACCTGTCACTGGACATTAGAGGATCATCACAAACCAAAGGCTGGTGCTTTAGAGCACAGAATCAACATCATTGATACTCCAGGTCACGTAGACTTTACTGTAGAAGTAGAGCGTTCACTTCGTGTACTTGATGGCGCCGTTGGTGTATTCGATGCAAAGGCTGGTGTAGAGCCTCAGTCAGAAAACGTATGGCGTCAGGCTGACACATACAACGTTCCACGTATGGCATTCATCAACAAGATGGATAAAATGGGTGCTGACTTTTTCTACTCAGTTCAGACAATTATTGATCGTCTGGGCAAGAATGCAATTCCAGTTCAGATTCCTATCGGTAAAGAATCCGATTTCATCGGTCTGATCGACTTATTTGAGATGGATGCATACTATTATAAAGATGATAAGGGTGAAGACATCGAGATCACAACGATCCCTGATGACTTAAAAGAGCTTGCTGACAAATGGCATGAGAACCTTGTAGAGAAGATCTGCGAGTTAGATGATGACTTAATGATGATGTACCTTGAGGGTGAAGAACCTTCAATCGACGAAATGAAGAAAGTTCTTCGTAGAGCAACTATTGCTTGTGAAGCAGTTCCGGTATTCCTTGGTTCCGCATACAAGAATAAGGGTGTTCAGAAGATGCTTGATGGTGTTATTGAATATATGCCAGCTCCTACAGATATCCCTGATATCACAGGTGTAGATCCTGAAGGAAATGATGTAGTTCGTCATTCATCAGATGAAGAACCATTTGCTGCATTGGCATTCAAGATCATGACAGACCCATTCGTTGGTAAGTTAGCATTCTTCAGAGTATATTCAGGTACATTGAACTCAGGTTCATATGTATTAAATGCAACAAAAGACAAGAAAGAGCGTGTAGGACGTATCGTACAGATGCATGCAAATGCTCGTAAGGAAATTGATAAGGTTTACGCTGGTGATATCGCAGCTGCTGTTGGTTTCAAAGTAACAACAACTGGTGATACAATCTGTGATGAGCAGCATCCGGTTATCCTTGAGTCAATGGAATTCCCAGAGCCAGTTATCGAGCTTGCTATCGAGCCTAAGACAAAGAATGATCAGGGTAAGATGGGCGAGGCCCTTGCAAAGCTTGCTGAAGAAGATCCTACATTCAGAGCACATACAGATAAAGAAACAGGACAGACAATCATCGCTGGTATGGGTGAGCTTCACCTTGAGGTTATCGTTGACCGTCTGCTTCGTGAGTTCAAGGTTGAGGCTAACGTAGGTGCACCTCAGGTTGCTTACAAAGAGACATTTACCAAGGCTGTTGACGTTGATAGCAAATATGCTAAGCAGTCAGGTGGTCGTGGTCAGTATGGTCACTGTAAAGTTAAGTTCGAGCCAATGGATCCAAACGGCGAAGAGACATTCAAGTTCGAATCCACAGTTGTTGGTGGTGCTATTCCTAAGGAGTATATCCCAGCAGTCGGTGAAGGTATCGAAGAAGCTGCTAAGGCTGGTATTCTTGGTGGATACCCGGTACTTGGTGTTCATGCAAATGTATACGATGGTTCATACCATGAAGTCGATTCATCAGAAATGGCATTCCACATCGCCGGTTCTATGGCTTTCAAGGATGCTATGGCTAAGGCAAATCCAGTTCTTCTGGAGCCTATCATGAAGGTTGAAGTTACAATGCCTGAGGAATATTTAGGTGATGTAATCGGAAGCTTAAATGCTAAGAGAGGCCAGATCGAAGGTATGGATGATATCGGCGGTGGTAAGATCGTCAGAGCATTCGTTCCACTTGCAGAGATGTTCGGTTACTCAACAGAGCTTCGTTCATCTACACAGGGACGTGGTAACTACTCAATGTTCTTTGAGAGATACGCTCAGTGTCCAAAGAGCGTTCAGGAGAAGGTTATCGCTGAAAAGTCAAAATAATAGTTTGACAACTCAGAAAGGCATTTTGCCGTGCCTTTCGACTTAAAAGAGTAAAATAAATCATATCAGCAGGTAAAAAGGTTGAAAATCCTTATGCCTGCTGGTATAAAGAGATAAAAAAAGGTTGAAAATCTTTTATATATTCTATATAATGAGTTTTAGCCAAGCATAGCCCTTAGGGGTACGAAATTTAAGGAGGATATTAAAAAATGGCAAAGGAAAAGTTTAATAGAAGTAAGCCACATTGTAACATTGGTACAATCGGTCACGTTGACCATGGTAAAACAACATTAACAGCAGCTATCACAAAAGTTCTTTCAGAGAGAGTAGCTGGTAACGCAGCTGTTGATTTCGCTAACATTGATAAGGCTCCAGAAGAGAGAGAAAGAGGTATCACTATCTCTACAGCTCACGTTGAGTACGAGACAGAGAAGAGACATTATGCTCACGTTGACTGTCCAGGACATGCTGACTACGTTAAGAACATGATCACTGGTGCAGCTCAGATGGATGGTGCTATCCTTGTTGTTGCTGCTACTGATGGTGTTATGGCTCAGACAAAGGAGCACATCTTACTTTCACGTCAGGTTGGTGTACCTTACATCGTTGTATTCTTAAATAAGTGCGATATGGTTGATGATGACGAGCTTATCGAACTTGTAGAGATGGAAGTTACAGAACAGCTTGAAGAGTACGGATTCAATGATTGCCCAATCGTTAAGGGTTCAGCTCTTAAGGCTCTTGAAGATCCAATGGGACCTTGGGGAGATAAAATTATGGAACTTATGGATACAATAGATTCATACATTCCAGATCCTCAGAGAGATACAGATAAGCCATTCATCATGCCTGTAGAGGATGTATTCACAATCACAGGTCGTGGTACAGTTGCTACCGGTAGAGTAGAAGCTGGTGTTATCCACTTAAATGATGAAGTTGAAATCGTTGGTATTAAGCCAGAAATCCAGAAGACAACTGTAACAGGTATCGAGATGTTCAGAAAGCTCCTTGATGAAGGACAGGCTGGTGATAACATCGGTGCTCTTCTTCGTGGTATCAAGAGAGAAGATATCGTAAGAGGTCAGGTTCTTTGTAAGCCAGGTTCAATCACATGTCATACAAAGTTCACAGCTCAGGTTTACGTTCTTACTAAGGACGAGGGTGGTCGTCATACACCATTCTTCAACAACTACCGTCCACAGTTCTACTTCAGAACAACTGACGTAACAGGTGTTTGTAACCTTCCAGCAGGTACAGAGATGTGCATGCCTGGTGATAACGTAGAAATGACAATCGAACTGATTCACCCAATCGCTATGAGCCAGGGTCTTACTTTCGCTATTCGTGAGGGTGGTAGAACAGTAGGTTCAGGAAGAGTTGCTTCTATCATCGAGTAATCTACGCGTAAGTAACGAGAAGATTAGATAAATAAAAAATATCCGGAGAGTGTTTACACTCTTCCGGGTATTTTTTTGTTTATTGATTAGCAGCAATATTGACAATGAAATTACCGGTATGTTATTTTGTAGATGCAAACAATTGGGTGGGCTTATAAGCAAGCCCTGTGCAGCAGAAAAGGAGATATCAATGAAGAAAATCTTGATTACCGGTGGAACCACATTTGTCAGTAAGTATGCAGCAAAGTATTTTGTAGAGCATGGATATGAGGTCTATGTAGTGAACCGTAATTCAAAACCGCAGGTTAAGGGCGTGACGCTGATTGAAAGCGACAGGCATAATTTAGGGGATAAGCTGAAGAATCTGCATTTTGATGTTGTTGCCGACATAACCGCTTATTGATGCACAAGACATAATTGATTTACATAATTCGCTGGACTCTTTTGATCAATATATAATGATTAGTTCCAGTGCGGTATATCCGGAGTATGGTGTACAGCCATTTCCTGAGGATTCTGAAAGAGCAGTAAATAAATTCTGGGGAAAATATGGAACAGATAAGATCGAAGCAGAAAATGCACTGTTGGAGAGAGTCCCGGATGCTTATATTTTAAGACCGCCATATTTATATGGTTCTATGGACAACGTCTATCGGGAGGCGTTTGTATTTGACTGTGCAATGGCAGACAGAAAATTTTATTTGCCGGAAGCCGGTGAGATGAAATTACAGTTTTTCCATGTGGAAGATTTGTGTAGGCTGATGGAAGTAATAATTACAAAGTGCCCAACGGATCATATTTTGAATGTCGGAAATGAAAAGTCAATATCGATAAGAGACTGGGTTATCAAATGTTATGCTTGCTTTGATAAAGTGCCGGAATTCGTATCTGTACCGGAAACAGTAGAGCAGAGAAATTATTTCAGCTTTTATAATTATGAATACTGTCTTGATGTGACCCGGCAGAAGAAGATATATCCGGAGACGATGTCAATGGATGCCGGGTTACAGGAGGCTGCAAATTGGTATATAGAGCATGAAGGTGAGGTAAACAAGAAGCCATATTGGGAGTATATTGATACCAATTTGGTATAAAGGTAATTGACATAATAAGATGACAAGCGTGTGTATCGGGAAGGAAATTACGATGAAAATAATAGAAGTAACGGATCTGAATCGTCCGGAACTGGCGGTTTATGCGGAGCTTTCGGAACGGCAGCTTGCAACAATTTATGAACCGGAGGAAGGATTGTTTATTACCGAGAGTCCGAAGGTGATCGAGCGGGCATTAGATGGTGGATATGAACCGGTGTCTTTTCTGGCAGAAAAGGGACAGCTTGCAGAGGCTGAGGAGATTCTGGATCGGATGGAGGATGTCCCAATCTATGTTGCACCGGATGAGATATTGACGAAGCTTACCGGTTACCATCTGACAAGGGGGCTCTGGTGCACGATGCGCCGCAGGACATTGCCAACGATAGAGGAGGTATGTCAGGGAGCGAAGCGGATCGCTATTTTGGAAGAAGTGGTCAATCCGACAAATGTGGGAGCATTGTTCCGCTGTGCCGCAGCACTTGGTATGGATGCAGTGATATTGACCGGTGGCTGCAGTGATCCTCTTTACAGACGTGCAAGTCGTGTGAGTATGGGAACAGTATTCCAGATTCCGTGGACAATGTTGTCAAAGAAGGATGGTGTCTGGCCGGAGCAGGCAATGAAGACATTGAAAGAAATGGGCTTTAAGACGGCGGCAATGGCACTTCGAGAAGATAGTGTAGGAATTGATGATCCGCAGTTAAATAGTGAGGAAAAGCTGGCAATTGTGCTCGGTACAGAGGGCGATGGGCTGGCCGGAGATACGATAGCTGACTGCGATTATACGGTTATGATTCCGATGGCACATGGTGTAGATTCACTTAACGTAGCGGCGGCAGGAGCGGTAGCTTTCTGGCAGCTGGGACATCAGCGGCAGGAGTAGTATCCGTTTGTAAAGATTGTGCGTCGACGACAGGAAAGGGTGGTCTTCTGGCAGTTGAGATACCGCTGACAGGAATAAATAGTATTCATCTGGAAAGTTATAGCATCAGTCGCAGAAAGGAGCAGCCCGCAAGAAAACATGCTGGGAATATATTGATGCCGATTTGGTAAAATAATAAATTGACAAATAATAAGATGGCAGTATAATGGTTGGTAGCGCTGAATTGGTGCTACCAATTTCTTTTATATGAAAAAATATAGTTCAAACGAAAAAGGATAAAAAATGTAGAGAGGATATTTGAATGAAGTATATTAGACAGTTTTTAATCATTCTTGCAATTTCATTTATCGGGGAACTGCTCAAATATGTATTACCTTTGCCGATTCCTGCCAGTATTTATGGAATGGCGATTTTATTTGTATGCCTGATGACTGGATGGATCAAGTTAGAAGCAGTGAAGGAGACAGGCAAATTTTTAATTGAGATCATGCCATTGATGTTCATTCCTGCCGGTGTTGGTCTGATGGTTAGCTGGGGAACGCTGAAGCCGGTGCTGATTCCGGTATGTGTGATCACGGTTGTTACGATCATTACAGTTATGGCGATGACAGGCAGACTGTCACAGTGGATCATCAGAAAGGATAGGAAGAAAGAGGAACAAGAGGATGCATGATTTTTTTGAAAACTCCCTGTTTGCAGGAGTTACACTTAGCCTGATCTCATATTTGATCGGGTCAATATTAAAGAAAAAATTCAAACTGGGAATATTTAATCCGTTGCTGATCTCGATTGTAGTTACCATCCTGGTACTGGTTGTGAGCAAGGTGGATTATGATACTTATAATGAAGGCGCCCAATATTTAAGCTGGCTGTTGACCCCTGCAACCGTATGTCTGGCGATCCCGCTCTATGAACAGTGGGAACTGCTGAAGCATAACTGTAAGGCGGTTATGGCAGGTCTTGTTGCCGGTGTGGTGACAAGTCTTTGTACGGTGTTTGTATTGTCAAAGATCATGGGACTTACACATGAGGATTATGTAACGATGCTTCCGAAGTCTATCACGACTGCGATCGGTATGGGTGTTTCAGAAGAACTGGGTGGATATGTAACGATTACGGTTGCGGTTATTATCGTAACGGGTGTTCTTGGAAATATATTTGGTGAATTAGTGTGCAAGATTTTTCGAATCACCGAACCGATATCAAAGGGTCTGGCATTTGGATCTGCATCTCATGCGATCGGAACGGCAAAGGCGATCGAGATCGGTGAAGTGGAAGGTGCAATGAGCAGTCTGGCGATTGCGGTTTCCGGTATTCTTACGGTTGTGCTTTCGTCGTTATTTGCGCATTTTATGTAAATATATATGCTGCTTATAAAATGCAAGGATTTATTTCGAATTTACAGATCGGATATAGAAATAATGAAGTTAGTTGATAATCTCATAGGCGGGTATCCGCTGGTAGCAGATATCAAAATATAGAAATAACGAAATTTATTGATAGTCAGGGAGACGAGTATGGAAAAACAACATGTTACATCAGAATATGAAAAAGCAATTCAATATATTTACAGCCTGATGCAGGACGGAACCTTGCAGAACGGAAGCAAGCTTCCAACCGAACGTACGATAGCGGAGACGTTAGGAATCGGAAGAAATTCGACCAGGGAGGCACTCAGTATCCTGCATGGCATGGGAATGATCGAACGCGTACAGGGATCGGGAAATTATATATCAAAAAATGCCGGAGAGTCGATCCGTCGGATGCTTATGATGATGCTGGCACTTGGCAGTATCACGAAATCCGAGGTCTGTGAGTTCCGTTGTACAATGGAAAAGTCTGTATGCAGTATGCTGATCGAGAAAGGAATACCATTTGAGTGTCAGGTGCTTCTGGAGGATAATCTGGCAAGGATGGAGCAGGTGGATGGTTCCGAACTGGTTAGCGTGGATAAGGAATTTCATGAATTGCTGATCCGGGCAACAGAGAATGAACTATTTTCGATGATCATGGAGGCGGTTATGATCGTTTATCGGGAATGGATCGATCTGGTGCTGCGCCGTGTGAATACAAAAGAAAAGGCAAACTTGCTTAATTATCACAAGCAGATCTATAATAGTGTATTAGAACGTGATGAAGCAGCCATGAAAGCGGCGGTAGATGGGCATTATCATCTGATCAGCCAGATGCTTGCATTGTAGGTGAGTAGAGGTAATATATAAGAAGGAGGTAAGAGAGTATGATCGTAACACTTGGAAGACAATGTGGATGTGCCGGAGATGAAGTTGGGAAAAAATTATCGGAGCTGTTAGGGATTCCCTTTTATACGAAGCCAGAGCTGATCGCGCTTGCAAAAGAAAAGAAAATTTATGAAAAGTACCCAATGTATTTTGGTGAGCAGCCGGTAAATGCGATGATCAGTTCGGTTGCGGATGATTTCTGTCCGAAGAATCAGTATGATACACCGAAACGGGCATTGTCAGCAATGTTTGGCGGACAGAGTTTTATTATTATAGGACGTGCTTCGAATTATGCCTACCGGGATGATAAGGATGCTGTCCGGGTGTTTCTGTGCGGAGATAAGAAGCAGCGGGCGCATCATATCGCGGGAAAGCATAAGATCTCGGAGCGAAAGGCTATAGCGCTTGTTGAAAAGACAGATGAGAAACGGCGTGGTTATCACAGATATTATACCGGAGAAGAATGGGGCTATGCAGAGAATTATGATCTGTGTATAGACGCGGTACGACTGGGTGTTGATAAGACGGCGGAATTGATCGCAGACTATGTAAAGCATGTCGGAGGAAGATAAATGACAACGAGAGAAGAAGCGCTGACATATGGACTGTCTTTTCCTGATACATATCAGCAGGCGCCATTTCATGATCCAAACTGGCAACTGGTGCGTGTGAAAGGAAGCAAGAAGGTATTCCTGTGGACATATGAGAGAGACGGATATATTAATCTGAACGTAAAGGTCGATCCGGAATGGCGGGATTTCTGGCGGAGCGCATTTGACGCGGTGATACCGGGCTGGCATCAGAATAAGGAGCACTGGAATACGATCATTCTGGATGGAAGTATTCCGGATCAGGATGTGAAACGGATGATCGCAGAGAGTTATGATCTGGTGACAACCAGTCCATCAAAGAGAATCTATGAGGCGGTGAAAAAGATTCCTTCCGGAAAGGTTGCAACCTATGGTCAGATCGCGGAGCTTGCCGGGGATAAGAAGATGGCGCGTGCAGTGGGAAACGCGCTTCATAAGAATCCGGATCCGGAGCACATTCCCTGCTTTCGTGTGGTAAATGCAAAGGGTGAATTATCCGGAGCATTTGCATTCGGCGGAAAGAATGTACAGGCAGATCGATTGATGGCAGATGGAGTTACAGTTGTCGATGGACGGGTGGATATGGAGAGATTTGGAATAAAGATCTTAGATGGAGAAATCATATAAAGTGAAAAATGATTTATATGCAGGAAATGACCGTTCAAATACAAAGGTTATTTGAAACAGAAAACAAGTCATTTTTGCAAGACTACTGTACAGGCAAGGGGGAGGCAGTATATAATATATCCGTAATTCCAACATGGGGATTTAAATGAGGTTTGGGATACATATATAACCAGAGACTTGTCGGGGGCGATAGTCTCTGGTTTTTTTGTTTGGGATGCATATTTTACGGAGTGGAAGTTAATTATTTTGTAATTCCGTTTGAATGTGTAAGATTTGTAGGCAATTCTTTATTTGAAAGGAAATAAAAATGTCAGAATATCAGTATGTAGAGCATGAATTTGCTCCGGTATATAATGAAGAATCACAGGTGCTGGTTCTTGGCAGTCTGCCATCGGTGAAATCCAGAGAGCAGGGCTTCTACTACGGACATCCGAGAAACCGTTTTTGGAAGGTTGTGGCAGCTGTACTTGGTGTACCGGAACCCTTGACGATAGAAGAGAAAAAACGGATGCTGCTTGCCGGTCATGTGGCGGTCTATGATGTGATCCGGGCTTGTGAGATCATCGGTTCCAGTGACAGCAGTATTCGAAATGTGATTCCTGCAGATATTAAAAGCATTGTAGCACATACACCGATCCGGGCAGTTTTTACAAATGGTAAGACTGCCGGCAGATTATACAAAAAATATCAGGCAGAACATATCGCTCTTCCGATGATCGAGCTGCCATCGACAAGCCCGGCAAATGCAGCGTTCTCGTTGGAACAACTGGAAGAAATATGGAAATCGGAGATTGATAAATATTTGTAAAAGTATTTTACAATAGTGACGCTGACATATAAAAAGAACAGTATTTTACATTAATTATACACAACTTTACAGATTCATCAGATGATTTTACCTGCGTATGATAGCGGGCGTTTTTTCTAATTGATAAACTTATGTCATAAAAAGTAATGATGAACGAAAGAGAGAAAGAAAATGAATGAAAATGTGATCGAACAGCCGGTTGCAGCTATGTATATGGTATCCAAAGAATTGAATCGTCTGGCAGGTTTTACGACAGAAATGTTGTTTAGTCTTAAATCAACAATTATGAGTAATCGATCCGAAGAAAGTCAACAGAAGTTTACAGAGAAGCTTCAATATGAAACAGTTCCTTCTGCAGGGCTTTTCTCATACCCTGAATTATATAGATTGTTTTTTCGCTTGACCGGTCTCTGTATGTTACAGTTGGCCGGCCGTTTTTTTTATTACTGCATCCAGATCAGAATTTTGCGTGTAAAATATAAGATGATGGCATGAGAAATGTTCTATACTTTATGAAGCAAGCCTGCCCACTCTGTGTAACTTCGAACTAACCTCGGGCAAGCCTCGCTAAGGTCTCAGTTACTCATGTCGGTACTTAGTGAACTGCTGAAAGCAGTGAGCTTAGAACCGCTACATGAGGGTAGAGTGAGAACGTCTTGCGTAATAAAGGTATAGAATTTTCTCATGCCATTAGTTTATTTTTAATTTTACAAAATTCTGGTGGGTGTGGTATAGTAAGGATAACTTTTTTTCTGATGAACAATAGACGTGGAGGTTACAAGGAAATGTCTCAGATAACGAAACGTGCGTTGGAAGCATCACTGAAGAAGCTTCTTACAAAGAAACCGCTTGATAAGATAACGATAACGGATATCACGGAAGACTGCGGCATCAACCGAATGACATTTTACTATCATTTTAAAGATATCTATGATCTGGTAGAGTGGGTGTGTGTGGAGGATGCAACGAGGATACTGGGTGAGAATAAAACCTATGATACCTGGCAGGAAGGCTTCCTTCGTATCTTTGAAGCGGTGAGCGAGAATAAGACATTTATGATGAATGCATATCATTCGATCAGCAGAGATCAGGTAGAAAAATATCTGTACAGTCTGACGTATGATCTGATGATCAAGGTCATCGAAGATAAGGCGAAGAATATGCAGGTGCGGGATGAAGATAAGAAGTTCATTGCTGATTTTTACAAATGCTCCTTTGTCGGTGTGTTGCTTGAATGGATTGAGAATGGCATGAAGCAGGATCCACATGTGATCGTGGATAAGATGGGACTGGTGATGCATGATAATATTACCAGAGCACTGGAAGCATTTCGGACGGATGCCTTTCACAAAAAAACAGAGAGCTGACAGATACATTGAAAAAACAATGTGTCTTATTTTTCAGACCGGTTGTCCCATCAAAACAGGGGAAATGATAAAATTTTAGACAGAACAAGTACCGTGAATATATTTTTATCACGGTACTTTTTTTGTTTATTGAGGGCAAAAACTGGGAATCTTATAATAAAGACAGTTTTTGAGATAACCGGTCTGTTTGCGGGCAGGCTGTATAGATTGGAGGTAATTCGTATGTATTACGCAAGTGGAAATTATGAAGCATTTGCCAGACCGAAGAAGCCGGCGGGTGTGGATCAGAAATCGGCATATATTATAGGGTCGGGACTTGGTGCATTGGCGGCAGCCTGTTTTCTGGTAAGAGATGGACAGATGAAAGGCTCGCATGTGCACATTCTGGAGAAAGACCCGATTCCGGGCGGTGCATGTGATGGTTATCAGTACAGCGATATCGGCTATGTTATGCGTGGCGGACGTGAGATGGATAACCATTTTGAGTGTATGTGGGATCTGTTCCGTTCGATTCCGTCCATCGAGACAGAGGGCATCAGTGTACTGGATGAGTATTACTGGCTGAATAAGGCAGATCCAAACTATTCTCTGTGCCGGGCAACTGAGAATCGGGGGCAGGATGCACATACCGATAAGAAGTTTGGATTGTCTGATAAGGGTGCAATGGAGATCATGAAGCTGTTTTTTACTCCGGATGAGGAATTATATAATAAACGGATCGATGAGTATTTTGATGAAGAAGTGCTTAATTCTAATTTCTGGATGTACTGGCGGACGATGTTTGCATTTGAGAACTGGCATTCTGCACTTGAGATGAAGCTCTATATTAAGCGTTTTATCCATCATGTCGGAGGATTGCCGGATTTCACGGCACTTCGTTTTACCAAATATAACCAGTATGAGTCCATGATTCTTCCGATGGTAAAATATCTGGAATCATTCGGTGTGGTGTTCCATTATAATACCAAGGTTATAAATGTGGAATTCGAGATCGAAGCAGGAAGAAAGCTGGCAAAGAAGATTGATATTATCCGTGACGGTGAAGCAGATGCGATCGATCTGACCGAGAATGATCTGGTATTTATCACAAATGGCGGCTGTGTGGAGAATTCTTCATACGGAAGTCAGAACAAACCGGCTGAATTCAAGACCGAGATCCGTGAGGGTGGCGGATGGGATATGTGGAGGAAGATCGCTGCACAGGATCCATCCTTCGGACATCCGGACAAATTCTGCTACGATCCGGAGCAGTCAAACTGGATGAGTGCAACGGTAACGACTTTGGATGAAAAGATCCTTCCGTATATTAAGAATATATGCAAGAGGGATCCACTTTCCGGCAAGGTAGTTACAGGTGGTATCGTGACTGCAAGAGATTCCGAATGGCTGCTCTCCTGGACGATCAATCGTCAGCCGCAGTTCCGTAACCAGCCAAAGGGACAGGTGCTTGTATGGGTATATGGATTGTTCTCAAATAAACCGGGTGATTATGTAAAGAAGACGATGCGGGAATGTACCGGTAAGGAGATCTGCGAGGAATGGCTCTATCATATCGGTGTACCGGAGGAGGAGATTCCGGAGCTTGCCGAGCACAGTGCAAATACAGTGCCGGTTATGATGCCGTATATTACAGCATTTTTCATGCCGCGTGAGAAGGGCGACCGTCCAGATGTTGTACCGGAGGGAGCGGTCAATTTTGCATTCCTTGGACAGTTTGCCGAGACAGCAAGAGATACGATATTTACGACCGAGTATTCGATCCGTACCGGTATGGAAGCAGTATATACCCTGTTGAATATCGACCGTGGTGTGCCGGAGGTCTGGGGCAGTGTCTATGATGTACGGGATCTGTTAAATGCGACCGTGGCAATACGCGATGGCAGAAAGATCACGGATATGAAGCTTGGACTGAAAGAGAAGATCGCAATGAAGGAGCTTTTAAAGGCGGTAGAAGGAACCGATGTCGAGAAACTTCTCCGGGAGCATGGAGCAATATAGAGAAAAATAGAATAATAAATATAACAAATGCTCTGGCAGAGGTGTGGTTTGCCAGAGCATTTTTGGGATTGTACGATAATGTACAAGCGGAAGGACTGCCACATGGCAGATTCCTGTGTTTTGGTTGCGTTTAGAGATGTGTATTATTTATTAAACAAGTGCTTCACCAAGTGCGGTACAATCAGCAAGACCTGCTTCATCCGGTGTTTCATGACAGATCAGTGGAGCTGCTGCAAATACAACGCCGTCAGCCTGACACTGAGCTTCCCATGTATCCATCCATTCGCCGCTTCCCCAGCCATATGAACCGAAGATGGCGATCTTCTTACCGTTTAATGCCGGTTCACATTCAGCGAACATTGGCTCAAATTCGCTTTCTTCTAAGACTTCGGCACCCATAGCAGGGCATCCGAATGCAATCGCATCGTAGTTATCTACCATATCTACAGTGAATTCTGCGGATGTTAAAAGATCACATTCTGCTCCTTTTGCCTTTGCACCTTCTGCAACAGCCTGTGCCATTAATGCTGTGTTACCTGTGCCACTCCAATATACAACTGCAACCTTACTCATAGTAGGTTCCTCCTTATAATTCATGTATTTTATATTTAGAAATCTCCGTGTGAAAATGCTTACGGGGATCTCTTATATTCACTTTGTTATGTGAATGTCATTTGCGTAAATAAATACTTATTTTGTTATGCGGATGCAATTTTCTAAATACTTATGCAGCAACCGTTAACTGCCAGATTGTTCGTCCCTGATGCCAGAGATTTGCATAGATCTCACGGCATTTTTTAAATTTGGCAAATGTTTTCTGGGCCTCACCCAGATCTCCGTATACCTTCCAGTCGCCCATGCCTTTGCAGTTACTTCCGTGGTTTTTGATAAATCCGAGAACATCATTTAACGGATAACCAAGGAAGACACCGATCTCATGCGGAAATTCTTCCGAACCATGAAGACGACTACGAAGCTGTTCAAGCATTTGATCGATCGTTCCTGCCTGATATCCTGTGCTTACAAGAAAAGAGATGATCTCCGGTCTTGATAATTCACGAACCATAGCATCCGGTCTGTAGACATAGATCAAAGCAGTTTCGGTATCTTCTCGCAGGATCGTGATCCGGATCCCTTTTTTCTGAAATTGTGCATCCCAGACAGCCACACTTTCGTATAATTCTTCTCCGGAAGAAAAACGATAAAGAAACAGGCTGGCAGGTTTTAAGGACGCCAATGTAGGCGAACAATGTGTGATCAAATATTCTTCAAACATAATCACAAACTCCTTTTTGCATCGATTCCGACAAATATTCTGCAATATTCAAAAATCCTAAAGCTATATGCAGTGCTGGTACGCTCGCGTCAAAGCAGCGTTGCATATCAAATTTTAGTATGCACCGTAACTCTGTAAATCATTCAATCTACAGGTTAGGCACATCTAACTCATGGGTGCATTATACGGTCTGGTTCTGTAAAAATCAAGCGAAAAATGTGATAGAAATTCTCAATAAATTCGACCATTTTTTGTTGACGGAAAAGGCTTCTGCATGGTATTTTTATAAAAAGTTAGTATGAACTAACTAAAAATCTTGTGAATAAATCGTGTGACTCCATTCTGTATGCATCCCTGACTGCTGAAAACAGGGTATGCACCCGGATGCAATGACGGATCCGGGACAGAAGCTGTCACCAGAAAGAAGGATCAAAGCATGATGAATTATTTAGAAATCGAAAAAGTAATTGGACGAGAGATTATTGACTCAAGAGGAAATCCTACAGTAGAAGCAGAAGTTATTCTTGCAGATGGTACTGTCGGACGTGGAGCTGCTCCAAGTGGTGCATCAACAGGTGAGTTTGAAGCATTAGAGCTTCGTGATGGCGATAAGGATCGTTTTGGCGGTAAGGGCGTTCAGAAAGCTGTTGAAAATATCAACACAAAAATTAATGACGTATTAGTTGGAATGGATGCATCTGATACATATGCTGTAGATCAGGCAATGATCAAGGCAGACGGAACAAAGGACAAGTCAAATCTGGGTGCAAATGCAATCCTTGCTGTATCAATCGCAGCAGCAAGAGCAGCAGCTATTTCACTGGATGTACCTTTATATCGTTTCTTAGGCGGTGTAAGCGGAAACAGACTTCCGGTTCCTATGATGAACATTATCAATGGTGGATGTCATGCATTATCATCCGGTCTGGATGTTCAGGAGTTCATGATCATGCCGGTTGGTGCTCCTTCATTCAAAGAGTGTCTCAGATGGTGTGCAGAGGTATTCCATGCACTTCAGGCTATCTTAAAGGAAAGAGGACTTGCTACATCAGTTGGTGATGAAGGTGGATTTGCACCTGCACTTGCATCTGATGAAGAAGCAATCGAGACAATTCTCGAGGCAGTAAAGAAAGCCGGATATGAACCGGGTAAGGACTTCAAGATTGCTATGGATGCAGCTTCATCCGAGTGGAAGACAGGCAAGGTTGGCGAGTACAAGCTGCCAAAGGCCGGTACAGTATATACATCAGAAGAGCTGATCGCTCACTGGAAGAGACTGGTTGAGAAGTACCCGATCATCTCCATCGAAGATGGTCTGGATGAAGAAGACTGGGAAGGCTGGAAGAAGCTTACAGCAGAACTTGGCGACAAAGTACAGTTAGTTGGTGACGACCTTTTCGTTACAAATACAGAGAGACTTGCAAAGGGTATCGAGCTTGGCTGTGGTAACAGTATCCTGATCAAATTAAACCAGATCGGTTCTGTATCAGAGACATTGGAAGCGATCAAGATGGCTCACAAGGCCGGATACACAGCTATCTCATCTCACAGATCAGGCGAGACAGCAGATACAACGATCGCAGATCTTGCAGTTGCTTTAAATACCTGCCAGATCAAGACCGGTGCACCATCCAGATCTGAGCGTGTAGCTAAGTACAACCAGCTCTTAAGAATCGAAGAAGAGCTTGGTGCTTCAGCCGTATATCCGGGTATGAAAGCCTTCAATGTAAAATAATTATTGTCATATATTTTCCTCAAAAAAAATATGAATAAATGGTATGGGAGACGTAAGTTTTGCGTCTCCTATATTTTTTATCGCACTTTGTGGAGAAGTAGTTAATTGCTTCGCGTTTCCGCGCAGGTGCGAAAGAGTCACTTGTGACTCTTTATTAGGCGAAATGTTGAAAATAGCAGATAAATTCCGGTAAAAAATAAATCTCGATTTAGAAGAAAAAAGGAATTAGCGTATAGCGTGTTTGCTGTTTGAATGGTATAATTTTTATCAGTGTAAAACATATATTACCGAGAATTTACAGACTGGAATAGTGGAAGAAAACTGCCGGTTGGAAAGGCTGTATTATAGATGAAAAAAATTGAATTTTTACTGTTCTTCGGGGTACTTTTTGGTACATTGCTTACCGGCTGCTCATCTGAGAAGGAGTCAGCAGGAGCTATGAACAATGGAACGACAGAAGCGGCGCATGTCACGGAAGATGTGACCACAGAAGAACAGGAAGTAACGACAGAGAAGACGGAATTTGGAAAACAGAGATTAGAAGCAGTACCGGACAGACCTGCTTCCGATAAAACACAGACCGAGACTGTATCTGAAGAAGAATCAGATGAGGCAGAGCTGGATGGAGAAGGTGAAACTTCGGTATCAAAGAAAAGTGATGACTGGAAGACTGCATATGTTGATTATCTGGAACATGTGTCAGATACAGAGGGACAGCAAGGGTATACGCTGATTTACCTGGACAATGATGATATACCGGAGCTGGTAGAAGTAGGAAAGTCGGAGGCATCCGGTGTCCGTATTGTAAACTATTCAAATGGCTCCGTTCATGTAAACGGATTGAACCGTTTGTACTTTACTTACATAGAAGGAAAGAATCTCCTTTGCAATTCGGATGGGCTGATGGATTCCTATTATGACTATATTTACAGTATTGTTGATGGAGAGTTGACCTTGGTTGCACAGGGGCATTATGGAGCGAAGGATGGAACCGGGCTGAGATTTGATAAGAATGGGATGCCGATTTACACATATGACTGGAACGGAGAAGATGTCAGCGAAGATGAGTATAATGCTGACTTTGCACAAGTCTATGACAGTTCGGCAGCAACAGAAGGCTATGATACGGATAAGCTGGAGTCGATCAAAGAGGTTATAGATGATATAGAGACAAAGTAAGATAAATGGGGAGAATAAGATGAATAATATACGAGTGCTTTTTATCGTAGCGGCACTTCCGGCATTATTGTTGCTTGGATTTATATATTACAGGGATCGCAAAGAGAAACCGCCGGTTAAGTTGATGATTCTACTTTTGGCGACCGGTGCAGCAACTACTGTTCCGGCAGCTATCGTAGAGTTTATAGGTCAGGCATTTGTCATGGGTGATTCAGATGATTTGGGACTTCGCCTGCTTATCTTCTGTTTCTTTGTTATAGCTATAGCCGAGGAATTAGGTAAATATCTGGTTACGATATGTATCACATGGAAAAGTAAGGAGATGCAGCATAGCTATGATGGCGTGATTTATGCCGTATGCTCTTCATTGGGATTTGCAATTCTGGAAAATGTGTTATATGTATATCAGGGTGGACTACTGACCGGAATTATGAGGGCGTTTACAGCGATTCCTCTTCATTGTACGGTCGGTGTTGTGATGGGAGCATTATATGCAAAGGCGAGAGAAGAAGCATATGCCGGTGACAGAGGCGGAATGATCGGTTACATGGCATGGGCGTATCTTGTGCCGGTATGTATTCATGGGGCATATGATTACGCGATCATGGCGGCTTCTTATGGTTTAATTGCAGAAGGATGGATTTATGTCATTCTGATAGGGGCATATATTATATCTGTTGTGTTGATTCTGGTATGTTCCAATCATGATCACAGAATTGACGGCAGACCTGAGACAGCTGATTATGGATTCTATCGAACCGAATACCGCAGGCCGGGCAGAAGCTATTATTATCAGACTCAGCAGGCAAATCCGATGGGCTATCCGCAGAATCAGGGCTATCCGCAGAATCAGGGTTATCCGGGAAATACCGCATACCCGCAGAATCAGGGTTATCTGGGAAATACCGCATACCCGCAGAATCAGGGTTATACCGGAAATAATGCATATGTGTCGAATCAGTATTATACGGGTAATACATTGAATCCACAGAATAACGGATATGCAGGAAATACCTCATATCCACAAAACCAGAGTTATATGGGTAATGCGATGAATCCACAGAATCAGGGTTATACCGGAAATAATGCATATGTGTCGAATCAGTATTATACGGGTAATACAGTGAACCCAAAGAATACCGGATATATCGGAAACACATCATATCCGCAAAATGCCGGAGTAAATCCATATCGTAGATCAGACACAGCAACAGATCAGACACCAAATTCAACAACACCATACAGTGTGAATTCATATAATGGACAGGAAGATAACTATAATATGAGATAGACCGAATATGCCGAACGTTTTAACGGAAATCGCATAAGCTATAATGAGCACAAAAATTATTTGCTCGTGAGAAATTAAATCGCTTGCTTATCAGGGGGTGAAAGCATGAGATTTCACAATATACCCGTTCGCGATATCATGCAGGAGGCAGTTCGTTATGGCGGGGTGATCGTGGATGTTCGAACAGAAGAAGAATTCCTGAGAGGGCATATACCGATGGCTGTTAATGTGCCATTATCCGAGATTCAGTGTGGCAATTATAATCTTCCAAAACATAAAGTATTACTCACATATTGTCAGTACGGAGGCAGCAGCGCACTGGCGGCAAGAATACTGACACAGGCAGGTTACAGAGTGATCAATACAGTTGGTGGAATTGTACAATATAAGGGTGCATTGACTAAAAACCGCTGACAGAGGTGAGGCAAACCATTATGGCAAACAGGAAAACGTGGTTTGAATATGAGAATAACAGAATAAATAGATCCCGGACATGACGGAGTATATTAAGAAAAGTACATGTCCGGGATTTTTTATTTAATTTACTTGTGGTGGCAGGGGTAAGTATGTATAATATGGTCAGGGAAATTTGGTGGATAGCATAAGATATCCCTGGGTATTTATTTCAGAAAAGAAAGGATATAGGGTAAATGAGAAAAAAATTTTTAGCAACAATCGTTGCGGTAGGGCTTGTCGCAGTAGCAACATTTGCAGGGGCAAATGGGCTGACAGAGACACAGGCGGCATGTGAACATTCACAGGTGAAGGATGGAACCTGTGTGGATTGTAATGATCCGGTAGAATGCATTGAGGTAGAGGATGCAAGCGGAACAGCAAAGGGAACCTATTCTAAACTGGAAGATGCAGCGTCGGCTGCCAGAAACGGTGATATACTGAAGCTTCTATATAATTGTGAGAGTACATCAGCATATATTGATGCGGGAAATAAGAATCTTACGATTGATCTGAATAAAAAGAAATTAAAGGCTGTTCATTTCGAGATTATGGGTTCTCTTGTGATAGAAAATGGAGAATATAGTGGCTATATCAAGAATGCAGCGACAGGGAATGAACATACATTAACATTTGAAAATGTGAGAGCAGATCTTACGCAGCTTGGATGGTATGCAAAAGGTGGCCTTAAACTGGTAAACAGTAATATAGAACAGCAACATGATGGTGCAACATTTACAGAATGGTGGCTTGAAAAGCTGCAGATGGATCAGACATCTGTTTATAAGATTACAAATTCGCCAAGCGGACTAAGCAATTATGGGTTGCTTTCATTAGATGAAGCTGTGGGCGGTATTGAGGAATTTCTTCCGGCCGGATACACATTGGATGGACAGCCGAATTCCTATAATACGATATTAGATGAAACAGGCACAAAGGCGAGAAGTGTAGAGCTTCGTTACCGCAGACTGACAGATGCGAAAGTATCCGTATCCATCGATCCGACTTCGTATGTATATGATGGAACAGCAAAGGAACCAACAGTGACTGTGACATATGACGGCAAGAAGCTGATAGCAGGAACGGATTATACCTGTATATTTTCAGATAATATCAATGTCGGAACAGCAAGTGTTAAGATAACAGCAAAGAGCAAGACCTATCACGGAGAGATCGTAAAGAATTATACGATCGAGAAAGCACCACAGGCAGCACCGACAGGGCTGACAGCAGTTAATGAAAGTGCAACAGGAAAGAAAGACGGATCTGTTGCGAATGCCGCAGCGACAATGGAATATTCTACAGACCAGACTACATGGACGGCTGTAACAGGAACAGTTGTAAATGGTCTTGCAGCAGGCGATTATTTTGTAAGATATAAAGAGTCCGCAAACTATTATGCATCACCGTCCGCAAAGGTAACAGTCGGTCTGGCAGCTTCTAATACAACAGAAGCATCTACAACAGAGAGTGCTACTACAGAAAGTGTTACAACGGAGAATACTACAACAGAAACAGCTTCCAGTGAAGATACCACGACAGAAGATGCGACGGATGAGGAAGAAACGGAAGATGTGGATACCGAGGATGAGACAACAGAGGTTCTTCATGAGGATGAGACAGAAGCAACCGGTGATAAAGGCAAAAATGATCAGAAGAAAACCGGTGTAAAAACCGGTGATGCATTTGCAATGAAGGCAGCAGTTGCAGGTATGCTCATTTCGTTTGGAATGGCATGCGTGGTTATTATAAGAAAGCGCAGAAAATAAGAAAGAAAATTAACAGACAGAAAATAATAGTGCTGGATTTGGACAGAAATGTCTGAATCTGGCACTTGTGATTGAAAGGAAGCATATGAGCAGAATCGAATTGATCGCTCCATGTCATTTTGGATTGGAGTCAGTATTGAAAAAAGAAATCCTGGATCTTGGATATGAGATCGTTCAGGTAGAAGACGGAAGAATAACATTTGCAGGAGAAGAAGATGCGGTTGCAAGAGCAAATATGTTTATTCGTACAGCTGAACGTATCATGATCAAGTGCGGAAGCTTTAAGGCTGTAACATTTGATGAATTATTTGAAGGAACCAAGAGTATTCCATGGGAGCGGTATCTGACCCGTGATGCAAAATTCTGGGTATCCAAGGCTACATCAAATAAGAGCGCACTGTTCAGCCCATCTGATATCCAGTCCATCGTGAAGAAAGCTATGGTAGAACGTTTGAAACAGACCTACCATGTATCATGGTTCACGGAAGATGGAGCAGAATATCCGGTTCGTGTATTTATATTTAAGGATATTGTTACGATAGGACTTGATACATCAGGAATATCCCTTCATAAGCGTGGCTATAGGAAACTGGTTGGCAAAGCACCGATATCGGAAACTCTGGCGTCGGCACTGATCATGCTTACACCATGGAATAAGGATCGTGTACTGGTTGACCCATTCTGTGGAAGCGGAACATTTCCGATCGAGGCAGCTATGATCGGAGCAAGGATTGCACCGGGAATTGACAGAGACTTTCTGGCTTCTGAGTGGGCGAAGGTCGGCGACAAGAAGATGTGGTACAATGCAATCGATGAAGCAAATGATATGATCGACCATGATGTGAAGATGAATATTCAGGGATATGATCTGGATAATGAGATGGTGAAGTGTGCGATGGAGAATGCCAGAGCAGCAGGAGTGGATGAACATATCCATTTTCAGCAGAGAGATGTAAAGGATCTCAGGCATCCGAAAAAATATGGATTTATCATCACGAATCCGCCATATGGCGAGCGCCTCGAGGATCGGGAGGACCTTCCTGAATTATATAAGACGATCGGGGAAAGCTTCAGACGACTGGATGACTGGTCGATGTTCCTGATCACGTCATACAGTGAGGCGGAGAAATATATAGGAAGAAAGGCGGATAAGAATCGTAAGATCTACAATGGTATGATCAAATCATATTTCTATCAGTTCATGGGACCGAAGCCGCCAAAGAGAAAGTGAGACAGAGTTGAAAAAGTATTTGATCGTGGCAGCGGTTGTTATTCTGGTGGTATTTCTGTATCTGGGTTTTCTGAGACATCCGGATATAAGCATTGAGAAGACGGAAGAAGCGGGTGCTGCCGCAGAAACTATGTTGAAAGAGATTGTGACGAATGCAAATGGAAAGGGCATTATATTATATATAAATGACAGCAGGATCACAGAAACGGAATATCAGCCGTATTTCAGTGACCATTTGCAGCTGATGCTTCCTATCGCGACATTTACCGATAAACTGGATTGCCTTGTGAATGCATATGAAAATGGGACGATCACATTTTCCAAGGGAGACAGTCTGGTAAAGGTCTATGGTGATTCGGATGTGGTAAATATCAATGGAAATGCAATACAGGCAATCGACAAGCCGGAGAAAAAGGATGATATCATCTATGTGCCGGTGAATGAGATCTGCGAGGCATTAAACTACAGTTGTAATATCAATCTGGAGACAAATGCCGTGGTGTTAAAAAAGATTGCCGAGGAAGAAAAGCTTCCGGTAGCATATGATATGAGAGAGCATGATCGTGTTTCTCCTGTCAGAGATCAGGGTATTTATGGAACCTGTTGGGCATTTGCATCACTTGCGGCACTGGAAAGTACGATCCGTCCGGCGGAAAATCCGGTATTTTCTGTTGACCATATGGCACTGAATAACAGCTTTAATGTCAGCCCGTTTGACGGTGGCGAATATTATATGAGTATAGCCTATCTTGCGGCATGGCAGGGACCGGTGCTTGAGGAAGACGATCCGTATGGTGATAACCAGACGGTAAATGGATTGTCGGCGGTAAAGCATCTGGAAGAAGCCATCATCCTGAAGGACAAGAATTACGAGGCGATCAAATCATCCGTATACAAATATGGCGGTGTGGAAACGGTTATTTACTGTGATATGAAGAATGCAACGAGTAGTTCTTATTACTATAACAGAAACCGCAGTTCCTATTATTATGATGGAGATCAGACGCCGAATCATGACGTGGTGATCGTTGGCTGGGATGACAACTATCCGAAGGAATATTTTAATACAGAACCGGCGGGAGACGGCGCATTTATCTGCAAGAATAGCTGGGGGCAGGATTTTGGTGACGAGGGATTCTTTTATATCTCTTATTATGATACCAATATCGGTATGAATAGCGTAGTATATACGAAGCTTGGAAATAGTGACAACTACGACAAGATCTATCAGTCAGATCTGATGGGCGAGGTCGGCACGATGGGATTTGACGACAAGCCGGAGGCCTATTTTGCAAATGTCTATACGGCTGGAAAGAACGAGACATTGAAGGCGGTTTCTTTCTATGCGACAGGTCCGAAAACGACATATGATGTGTATGTTGTGACGGATTTTACCGATGCATCCGACTTGCAGCAGCGGACAAAGGTGGCATCCGGTGAAATGCAGTACGAGGGTTATTATACGATCAATCTAAATGAGGCAGTACCGCTTCCGGATGACCGGAAATTTGCGGTAGTTGTGCATGTGAACACACAGGATTCCACGATGCCGATCGCAATCGAATATAATAATGATGAGAAAACGGCGAACTTCGATATCACGGATGGCGAGGGCTATATCAGTCTGTATGGCACGAAGTGGTCGAGTGCGGAGCAGGAGAATGACTGTAATGTCTGTTTGAAAGCCTTCACGGATGTGGGGGATTGAGAAAGTGCTGCCATATCGGGCGTGGCATGGCAAATGATACTGTTATGCAGCAAGCCTGTCCACGCTGTGTAACTTCGAACTAACCTCGGTCAAACCTCGCTAAGGTCTCAGTTACTCATGTCGGTCCTTAGTGAGCGGCTATATGCAGCGAACTTAGTACCGCTACATGAGGATAGAGCGAAAGCGTCTTGCGGAATAATATGTATCTTTGCCATGCCACACTCGATATGGCAGGGGGAGTACAGAAAGAAAAGGAGAAGACAAGATGAAGAAATTGATTTTTGCTACGGGTAATGAGAATAAGATGAAAGAGATCCGCATGATCCTTGCGGATTGTGGATATGAGATCCTGTCGATGAAGGAAGCCGGGATTCAGGCTGACATCGTAGAAGATGGAAAAACATTTGAAGAAAATGCCATCATCAAGGCAGAGGCGATCCGTAAGATGACAAATTGTCTGGTGCTTGCGGACGATTCCGGTCTGGAGGTAGACTATCTCGATAAAGCACCTGGAATCTACTCTGCAAGATTTATGGGAGAAGACACCTCATACCGGATCAAGAATAAAGCGATCATTGACAAGCTTGCCGGTGTTCCGGATGAGAAGCGTACTGCAAGATTCGTATGTGCGATCGCAGCTGCATTCCCGGATGGAAAGACTATTACCAGACGTGGCACGATCGAAGGAATCATTGGATATGAAGAACGCGGCGAGAATGGATTTGGATATGATCCTATTTTCTTCCTGCCGGAGTATGGTAAGTCCACAGCAGAGCTGTCACCGGAAGAAAAGAATACGATCAGCCATAGAGGAAACGCACTTCGTTTGATAAAGGAAGTTATAAATGAGAATACTGATAATTAGTGATACACATGGAAGAACCAATACGATCCGGGATGTCTTAGATACGGTGGGTGACATCGATATGTTTATCCATCTGGGGGATGTCTGCGGAGATGAAGAATATATTTATGATAACGTAACCTGTCCGATACACATGGTTGCCGGGAATAACGACTGGACTTCTGATCTTCCGATGCAGGAGGAATTCATGATCGGCCGGTATAAGGTATTTATCACGCACGGACACCGGTACAGTGTCCATTATGGAACGGACCGCTTACAGGAGTTGATCAAATATGATGGTTACGATATTGTGATGTATGGACACACGCATGTCCAGAATCTGGAACGATATGGCGGAGCTTATATCGTAAATCCGGGCAGTCTGGCATATCCGCGTGATGGCATGAATGGCAAATACATGCTGCTGGAATTTGACCAGCATGGAACACCATTTTTTGCGGAAAATGAACTGAAACCGAAACGCCGGACTCGCAGCATATTTGAAGATATGTGGGGCGACCGGGAGGAGTAGAGATTATTAGAGACAAGAAAGAGGTCGGCTGTGAAGAAACGAGAGATTATAGAAGGTGTTATAAAAGACTATGATTTCCCAAATAAGGGAAGCTTTGAACTGGATGGCAAAAAAGTGATCGTGAAGGGAGCACTGCCCGGACAAAAGGTGTCCTGTATGGTATCCAAGGTGCGGAAGGATAAGGCAGAGGCACGTCTGTTGGATGTGCTGGAACGCTCCGAGATCGAAGATGCAGTACCACCATGTCCACAGTTTGGCATTTGCGGCGGCTGTGCATACCAGACCATGAGCTATGAGCATCAGTTGGAGTTAAAGGCAGGACAGGTGAAGAAGCTGTTAGACGGTGTGATCGATTCAGAGACACATCCATATGATTGGGAGGGCATCATCGGCTCGCCAGTTACAACTGCATACCGGAATAAGATGGAGTATTCATTTGGCGACGAATATAAGGATGGTCCGCTGGTACTAGGACTTCATAAGAAGAACAGCATGTACGACATCGTTCCTGTCTGCAACTGCGTGATCGTAAGCGAAGATTATAACAGGATCGTTTCTTATACGATGGAATTCGCAAGGGCACATGGACTGTCCTATCATAAGAAAATGCAGCATGTAGGACTGCTTCGTCATCTGGTGCTTCGCCAGTCCAAGACAAATGGCGGACTTCTGGTAAATCTTGTAACCAGCACGGACGGATTAGAGAATCTGGATCTGAATGCATATGTAGAAGGGCTTCTGGCACTTCCACTTGACGGAACGATCGTTGGTATTCTCCATACGGCAAATGATTCTCTGGCGGATGCTGTTGTGCCGGAGAAGGTAACGCTGTTATACGGAAGAGATTATATCGAGGAAGAGGTTCTGGGGCTGCATTTCCAGATCTCACCATTCTCATTTTTCCAGACAAATACAAAGAGCGCGGAACGACTGTACAGCAAAGCCCGTGAATATGCCGGAGATACCAAGGACAAGCTGATCTTCGACTTATACAGCGGAACCGGAACGATCGCCCAGATGTTATCACCGGTTGCCTCCAAGGTTATCGGTGTAGAGATCGTGGAAGAAGCAGTCGAAGCTGCAAGAGAAAATGCAAAGAGCAACGGACTTGAGAACTGCGAATTCATCGCAGGCGATGTCTTAAAGGTCATCGACACCATCGAGGAAAAACCGGATCTCATCATCCTCGATCCACCGAGAGATGGCATTAATCCAAAAGCTCTCCTTAAGATCATCAACTATGGTGTAGATGAGATTGTCTATATCAGCTGCAAGCCAACCTCCCTCGCAAGAGATCTTGTGACCTTGCAGGAGCATGGATATTATGTGAAAAAGGCATGTGCAGTGGATCAGTTTGTGAATACCGGGCATGTGGAAACGGTAGTACTGCTTTCCCACAAAAAGCCAGACGGACATATCAACGTAAAAGTTGAGTTTGGTGAGGGTGAGGGAAAAGTTCCGCTTGATAATATCGCTAAAAGAGCCGAAGAATACAAGCCCAAGGAACGAGTGACCTACAAAATGATAAAGGAGTACATAGAAGCAAAATACGGCTTCAAGGTACATACCGCATATATCGCAGAGGTAAAGAGAGATTTAGGCTTGCCAATGTATGATGCTCCTAATGCGGTAGAAGAATTGAAACAGTCGAGGAAGCATCCGACACCAGAAAAGGTAGAAGCAATCAAAGATGCTTTGAAATATTTTGGGGTTATTTAATAGGTAGCCTGTTTATAGAATATCACATGGATTAGTAAAGCAAATAAATGATGGAAAGGGTGAGGATTATGGGTGGAAAAGAAGCATCACGGGGATTTTTATACCAGGGGTTTGCTTCAGTATTAGAGGCCTTAACTGATAAAGGTAACTGGGATAAGATATATGTCGAATTTCCAACATCAAATGATAAGGTTGATATAGCATTAGAGCAGCAAAATCAAATTGTTAAATGCATACAAGTAAAATCGACGATAAATACTTTTACCAAATCAGACGTCAAAATATGGCTAGATGACCTTATAAAGGATATAGAAAGTCCTGAATATGAATTATTTTTAATTGGGCAATGTGATAAGTCCGCCAACACATTTATAAAGTCAATCGAAAAGTATTATGGGAAAGTGCTTGATAAAGAAGCAAAATCGTCGCTAAATGGGTTTGATACAGATTTGCTTGATAATAAGAGAATACGGTTTTTTATTTTGCCGTTTGAAATAGAAGTTTTAGAAAAAATTGTAAGAGATTCGTTGCATCAGTATATTTCAGATAGCAATCAAATGATGACGTTTGACCAAATTAGGTTTATTGCTTCAGCGACTGTAAATGATCAGATGATTTCTTCAACACATGGTAAAGGTATTGATAGAAAAGACTTTGATGAAGAAATGGAAAAACGCATTTTTCTTGTTGCCGATAAATATTCCCCTAAAAGAATATCTATTGGTGTGAAAAGCTTTACCCGTGGAGCAGAAAACTTGGAAAAAGACACAGAGAGTTGTTTATCATTCATTAATAAGTTTGATGGTCGCAATATAAAGGGTGAATACGATTGGAACAAAGATATTTATAGAAATTTGGAGGAATTTTTGCTTACAAATACAAGCAACAAGTATGCATATCAAATATTTTTAGATACACATGCGTCTATAGCCTTTGCAGCAGGAAGAATTCTTGATAGTAAATCAGGTATCAACGTATTTCCGATACAAAAATCGTCGACCAATGGCACTGTATTATGGGATGTGAAACTGTCATCTAAAAGGAACTATACTAATTGGGATATTTCCCACGAAAAGTTTAATGAGAATCAATATGATTCTGCATTAGTATTAAATGTCACTCGTAACATTTACAATGACGTGGTAAAATTCATAAAAGAAAACAATCTATCAATTGGATGTATCATTAATTGTACGCCAAGCGATGTTGGTGCTACAAATTTTTCGATAGAAGATGGAACACATGCAACTGCTTTAGCTAATTCAGTTTATAACGCTATTGGCAGAAGAAGCACTGTGGAACGGCGTGCAACACTACATATTTTTGCTGCTGCTCCAAATGCATTTATGTTTTTCTTAGGTCAAAATTCAGTTGGATTTGGCAAATGTATTCTATATGAATATGATTTTGAGCAAAGGAATTCTTGTACATATTCACAATCAATAAGTTTTACTAATTAAGGGAGGATTATTTATGTCTATTGTACCGTCATATTTTAAAGATTTTCTATCTAATATTCGTTTGTCTGACAATCAAGTGAAGGATTTGAAAACAGGGCATACGACATTAAGAAGGAGATTAGAGGAAGATGAAACATTATCAAAGATTATTATTAGTACTTTCTTACAGGGAAGTTACCGACGTTCCACAGCAGTAAAACCCAAAAACGGCAATAAATCAGATGTCGATGTAATTGTTGTAACGAAATTAGACTCTGAAGAGTTTACACCAGAGGAGGCTTTGGATTTATTTGTTCCATTTTTAGAAAAACATTATAAAGACAAATATAGAATTCAAGGCAGGTCAATTGGTATAAGTTTAAGTTATGTTGATTTGGATATCGTACCTACTTCTGCACCTGGTGAAAGCGAAACAGGAGTACTTCAAGATGAGGCGATTATTTCGGAATATACAATTGAAGATTTCCAACAAAAGTTACTTACAAAATCGTTCAATAATGACTTACTTAAAAGTGCATATAACATATTCTATAAATCAGATAACGAACCTCAATGGAAATCCGAACCGTTGCTAATTCCTGACCGTGAAGCGGAAAAATGGGATAAAACACATCCACTTGAGCAAATTCGATGGACGGTTGAAAAAAACAAGAATTGCAATACCCACTATATAAATGTTGTTAAGGCATTAAAGTGGTGGCGCAAAACACAATATCCAGATATGAAACATCCCAAGAGTTATCCGTTGGAACATTTTATTGGTGATTGTTGTCCAGATGATATTAAAAGTGTTGCCGAAGGTGTTGTATTAACTCTTGAAAATATCGTTTCCCAATACACTAATAAACCTTTTTTAGCTGATAGAGGCGTTCCTGAACATGATGTTTTTGCACGAATTACAGATGAAGAATATTCTGATTTCTACGATACGGTTTGTGATGCTGCTAAAATAGCTCGTGAAGCTTTTGATTGTGAAGAATTATATGATAGTGTTTGCAAATGGAGAGAGCTATTTGGTAATGAATTTCCACCAGCTCCAAAGCCATCAAAATCTAATTCTTCAACGGGATTTACAACCCGTACTGAAAAATCGGCAGCCATTCCAGAAGGAAGATTTGCATAGATGGAGTCAAAACAAATCCTTGATAAATTAAATCAGGCTCGAAGGGCTTTAGATTCATTATCTCAAGTTGAGATAATGGATGAGTGGCAATTTGATAATGAATTAAATGTTTGGTATTTACACTTAAGTATTGTGATTGAATGTGAAACACCATATTTCCCTCAGAAATCTCAATGGTTTTTCGTTGTTGGATCCGAATACCCAAAGGGAAAAATTAAAGTATATCCAGACGTCGAAAACAGTATAACGGTTACATTGTATCATCAAGCTAACAATTCCAAAATTGAAAGAAACGGATTGTGGAGAAAAGGAGCATTATGCCTTGAGGTGAATACAATACCTAATTATCAATCGGAACCATATAGTGTAGATGAACGCTTGTTGTATCATGCAAAACGAGCAATTTGTTGGCTAGAGCTAGCGGCAAAAGGAAAATTAGTTACAGAAAGCGAGCCATTTGAGCTGCCCGAATTTTCTATGAGTAATATTTTAGAAATGCAGTTTGCTTTCTCGGAAGATGTGGTTACCTTCATGCAATGGGAGAGTGTCGAATGTCGGTATGGAATAGCAGAATTAGATGTGTATAAAAGTAAACCATTTGTATACTATGTTAAGGTGTTTAAATCGCTAAGTAACAACATCCAGCATTGTACAGAATGGGGAAAATATCTTTCAAAAACAACTATATCACCTCCAATTATTGCCCCGTGGATACTTATGAATCAGATCCCAGTTGTTAATGAGTGGCAAGCACCAGAAACATTTGGCGAATTGTTAGTTGCCTGTGAAAAACAACATATTAATATAATGTGTATCCTTCAAAATATTGTCTCAAAAATTCGGGACGGAAAACGGCATTTGCTTTTAATTGGTTTCCCTGTTCCCCGAATTTTTGGTGGAGACCCCGAGATAATTTCTTGGAAAGCTCTGTATTTACCGACTGTATCATATGGCAAAAGGACAGCAAAAGGATTCAGAAATAATCAACAGGGATGGTGGATGCGTGATAGATGTGAGGTATTCACTAAAAATGTAAAATTGGATTGGATTGTTTCAGAAAATTGGAACCAACACGAAATATCTCAACGAGGTAAAATGAGCGACCTGTTACTAAGAAAAAGAATATTGCTCATTGGAGCAGGTTGCATTGGAGCATCAATCGCAGAAATATTTGTAAGAGCAGGAGTATATAATATTACTATTGCAGATTCAGATATATTTGAAGTCGGGAACTTATCCCGCCATATCTTAAATCTAAATAATATTGGTGAATTTAAAGAATTATCGGTATGTAATTATCTTAACTCCCTAAATCCACACGCAAATGTTAAAGTTATAAATGATACTCTTTCAAATGATGACTCTTTTAAAACAAATATTGATTTGGATAGATATGATGTTATTGTTGATTGTACTGGGGAAAATAATGTACTTGATATTCTTCAAAGAACTAATTTTAAGAGAACCCATATTATAGCTTCAGTCTCTGTTGGATTGGGTGCAAAACGATTATATGTTACACTGATGAATGGTAACACTTTTAATTTTAATGCTTTTTATGATTTGATTTCCCCGTACCTACAGGCAGAAAAAGTCTTATATGATGATTACGACTTGCCAAGGAATGGAATTGGTTGCTGGCATCCGACTTTTCCTGGAAGAAGTGATGATATTTGGATTGCTGCTGCAACTTCCGTGAAGGTAATTGAAAATTACATTATATCAAAATCTCAAAAGACGCTTTCACTCATTTACGAGCAAAAAGAGAGCGATGGGATATTTGAAAGCTATGAGGTGGTGGAGAAAAGAGAGAATGGATAATTTGCTTTTTCAAGATAAGAATCAATCATATAGTGTAAAGTTCGACACAAAGGCTTATGAACAAATGCTTTATTATTGTGCTATTTCTAATCCTTATGAAACAGGGGGCATTTTAATTGGAAATTATTCTTCCGACCAAGCAATAGCCAACATTTTGCAAATAACACCACCACCCAAAAATTCTAGACATTCAAAGTGTACTTTTTATAGGGGTATAGATGGATTGAAAAGAATTTTAGACTTGGCATGGGACCAAGGCCAGTATTATTTAGGAGAGTGGCACTATCATCCAAATGCATCGTCGGCACCAAGTAATATTGATAAAAATCAAATGATAGTTTTATCTCAAGACCAAAAACTAAAATGTCCAGAACCTATATTAATTATTGTTGGAGGTTATCAAGACAGTTGGAATATAAATGCTCGGTTATTTGTTAATAAGCAAGAAATTATTCTCAATAAGCGGTAGCACTAGCCTCTTGATAAGACGCAGATTTTTGTGTCAAATTATAAGCTGTACTTGTCGAGTGAGGAAGAATTATTACGAGGGTTGAAACAGGAGTATCAATCGTTAGAAGCGGAAAAGATGGAAGAAGATAATGATACTGAAGTAATGGAAAAAAGTAATTGTGCCATAGGCTGTTGCACAATTAGTATGGTGCAAAATTAGTACCATCCATGATTTTGTGGGAAAAGGCTGCACGAACGGTATTAGTACTGTAAAAATATTGTCCAGATATCCATAGTTTTGTGGGGATATAATTTGAATTTGTACGCATGTGGAGACAGTCTGCTTGCTGTCGAAGAAACCTTGATTTTATGCGGGTTAGAGGAAACATATCTATAAAATTTTGATAAAAAATATGTGCATGAAGTTAGAAAATAGAATAGGGTGTTAAAAATAAATACCTTTTGGCGAGGTTAGTTGACTGTTCGCTGAAAGGTATTTTTTATTAGAAGGAGTGCGCGGGGAGGTAGTGGGTTGTACGCCGAAATTTATGTAGAATTTTGTTGATATTCGGCGCTTTAACGCTTATAATATTAGTATGGTAAAATAGTTACTTTTGTATGATTCGATGGAGTGAATAGTATGGAGTATATGACAATCAAAGAAGCAGCAGAAAAATGGAATCTTTCAGTGAGGAGAGTGCAGACAATTTGTAACGAGGGAATGGTGCCGGGAGTAATGAAATTTGGGCATTCTTGGGCGATACCGAAAGATGCTGAGAAACCGGTGGATAAGAGAATTAAGTCTGGGAAATACATTAAAGAGAAGTAATTAAAATAAGAAGGTTTGTAAAGGACAGATAATATATTGAGTAAGTTTGGAAAATATAGAAAGATAGCAATGATGGAGTAAGGTATGAGCAAAGAAATTGAAGTATATAATACATATTTTGGAGAATGTATTGTTTTAAAAGAAAAGAAAGACAATAGTAATTTATTGGTAGATTTTGGAATTCATTATTTTTCGGATGTTTCAATTGTATATGGAAATAGGAGTGATTTAACACGTGAAATTGCGGATGATATATGTGTACGTTATTCGAAGAAAAATATAAGTTTATTGATTACTCACTTTCATGAGGACCATATAAGTGGATTAATACATATGTATAATAGTGGTCAATGCAAGTATAAAGATATTTTTAAAAATATTTATATTGCAAATATCTGGAATAATCCGTTTGCAGTGGCTTCTAATATACTCGAAGAATTACTGCTTGAAATAGAGATGAGAATGAGTGGATTACCCAGGACTTCTGCTAATTTATTTGATTTATTGCTTTTTTTGTCTCAAAGTATTTCAAAGATTACGTTGTTGAGTAGGGGGGAGACATTTGAAAATGAAAAGTATATTACATTATGGCCAGTGGATGAAGTTCATGAAAATCATGTTTCTGAGATAATAAATGGTTTACACTTACCGGTGGATTTTGAAGGCAAATTAATAGCGCTTTCTGAAATTGTTTGTATCTTTGTTACGAGAGAACTTATGGGTAATCAAAGAGTTTTTGAATATCATGATGAAGGTAATGATAAGATTTATACTGGTGAGGTTAATATCGAACAAAGAATAGAAGATATGAGAGTTGTGTATAGAAGTTTATTGGAAGATATTATCGATAATACGATGGAAAATGAACAAAATATAAGTGGCCAAATAAGAAAATTAAATAAACTTAATCATGAATATAATGTCGTATTTCAAAACAAAGTTAGCGGAGATGAAAATGTATTATTTACTGGGGATATAGAGGTATCGCATATGCAAAAAGTCGAATCTGCATTAGATATAAAATTACATAAGCAATTTAAATATATAAAGATTCCACATCACGGTACTAAGCAGCACTATTTTGATTATTCAAAATATAATCCACAAAATATCATAATATCTAATGGAAAAGTGAATACAAAAAATTCTACTTCGTATAAAATATGTGTAGATTACGGGACATTAACTGCAACCTATTTGTGTACGAATTCAAATAATTGTTGTAATTGTACAAATACATGTACAACGGCTAAGAGTGGATGTGCAAAAAAACGCACGTTAGTCTATGACAAATTGTATAAAACTATTTAAATTTTATGTGAAAACTTGTATAAGAAATTAATTCTAATAATGTGTAGAAAGGAAGGTTAGTGTCGTGTTACCGGAAGAAAAAGCTCGTGTAAAAATTGATAAGCAATTAAGAAATGCCGGCTGGGATATAGTGGCTCGAAATGAATATCTGCCGAATAGCACATCTGCTGTTAAGGAAGCTTTGATGGGAGGAAACACAGAAAGTGATTACCTGCTCTTTATTGATGGAAAAGCTATTGCAGTTGTTGAGGCAAAAAGAGAAGAGAATCCTCTTGGTGATGAAGTCAAGAAGCAGGCAGAGGACTATGCTGTTTCTCCACAGGACTGGTATGGCTTATGGTTTGAGGAACTTATTCCGTTAGTGTATATGGCTAATGGAAATAAGATATATTTCAAAAATATGTTGGTTGAAAACAGTGATTATGAAGAACTGTCACAGATGCATTCTCCTAAGAAGATGCTTCAGATTATTGGAAAGAAGTCCGAGTATGGTGCTCTTCCGTTAATCGAGAAGCGTGGCCTTCGCGATTGTCAATATAGAGCAGAAGTAAAGTTTGAAGAATCATTAAAAATGGGAAACAAGAAAAATCTGGCAGTACTTGCAACCGGCTCTGGTAAAACTTATCTTGCATGTTTGGCAGCTTATAGATTGCTTAACTATACGCCTACAAAGAGAATTTTATTCCTTGTAGATAGAAATAACCTTGCAAGGCAAACAGAGTCTGAATTTAGCGTGTTTGATCGTACAGAAGGCCAGCAGAAGATGGGAAACCTTTATACAATCAACAGACTTAAGAAGGAAGAAGATATCAAGGGTGATATTGTAATTTCTACAATTCAGAAATTATTCTGCGTATTAACTGGTCAGGAAATATGTGATAGTGACGAAGATGCTGAGGATGAAAAGGCTAAAGCAGATGAAGAAAAGGATAGTAAGACAGTAGTTGACCTGGGGAATGATTTGAAGCTTCCACCAGACTATTTCCAGTTAATTATTGTGGATGAATGTCATAGATCCATTTATGGCAAGTGGAAAAAGGTATTGGATTATTTCTCTGAGGCAACGGTGCTTGGTCTTACAGCTACACCTACGCCAGAAGCATATGCATATTTTAACAAGAATGTTATTGAAGAATATACCTATGATGATTCTGTTGTAGATGGAGTTAATGTTCCACCTCGTATATATCGAATTATTACTGATGTTACAGCTCATGGTGGTACGATCGAAAAAGGAGCTAAGATTACAGAAACATCTAAAAGAACTGGAAAATCTGAAACAATAGATGCCGGATCTTCTGTTGAATATGGTGCGTCAGAACTTGATAGATCAGTTGTAAATAAAAAGCAGATAAAGGAAGTGCTGATGGCATATAAGAAAGCTCTTTATGAGGATTTGTATCCAAGTCGTGAGCGGAAATGGGAATATATACCTAAGACATTGATCTTTGCAAAGGATGATAATCATGCAACTGAAATCGTAGATATTGCAAAAGACGTATTTAAGTCTGAATTTGAAAATGATGCGATACCGGAAAAATTTGTACAAAAGATTACATACTCGGCCGGAGATTCTAATGCTCTTATCAGAGATTTAAGAACTGAGAAAGATTTTAGAATTGCAGTGACGGTAACTCTCGTGGCAACTGGAACTGATGTCAAGCCTTTGGAAGTAGTTCTCTTTATGAAGGATGTTCATTCAGATGTACTTTATACTCAGATGAAAGGTAGAGGTTGTCGTGTTATCAGTGATGACAAGCTAAAGGAAGTCACACCTAATGCTGACACAAAGGAATGTTACTACATCGTGGATGCGGTTGGTGTAACTGAGTCAGAGAAGCATATTCCAAAGCCTGGTCCTGATGGATCTGGTAAAAAGAATCTATCATTGGAACATCTTCTTGAGAGGTTAGCGCACAACGAGGTAAGTGATGAAAACCTTATGCTTCTTAGGGATTACTGCTCAACCATCAATAGAAGGTATGAGGAAAGTGTGCTATTTGGAAGACACCTTGATTACTTCATTACTAACTTTGGTTTTGCACCAAGAAAGCTTGCAAATGATATTAATACAGCATTTGCACAGGGAACATTAGTAGAATACATTAGTCCATCTCATGACAATTCAATGAGAATGGGACTGATATATTGTTTGATTGGAAATCTTCAGGCAAGAAATAAACTGCTTGAAATGCAGAGAGGTTATCTTGTAGAAACCGGAGACGATGACAAGGTATTATATGCAGGATTCTCAAAGGAATCTGCAAAGACGTATATTAAGAATTTCGAGAAATATCTGGAAGACCATAAGGATGATATAGAGTCACTTCGAATTATCTATAATTCTGAGGATAAGGTTATCACACATGAAATGCTTATGGAATTAAGAGATAGATTGCTCTCTGAAAGTCGTCAGTATGGCGTATATCAGATTTGGAAAAATTATAAACTTCTTGATGAACAGGGAGATGTTGAAGCGCTAGATGGAAAGGCAAATGTAAATGCATTAACGAATCTGATTCAAATCGTTAGATATGCTTATAAGAAGAGCCAGAAACTTACAAGCTTAATCAATGGATATGCGAGTAGATTTAGTTTGTATTGTGGTCAAAATCAGCGAATACTTTCAGAAGAACAGAAGGATATTATGCAGCAGATTACAGAATATATTATTAATGATGGCGCAATTACAGTTATGGAATTAAATGAAACAGATACTGAACTTTGGAAGAAGGCAGTAAAAAGCTTCGGTGGTAAAACACTTGCAAGTGAAATTCAAACATTATCAAAATTTATATTAAAGGTGGCATAGCATTATGGCGAATCAAAAAAGTGAAGCGGCGTTACTTAAAAAAGTGTGGGATATAGCAAATGTACTTGCGGCAGCAGGTGTTGGTTTTACTGACTATATCACACAGCTTACATATATCCTATTTCTTAAGATGGATAGTGAAAAAGAAGAATTAGGACTTGGTAGTTCTATTCCAGAAGGGTATAAGTGGGAAGATTTAGAAGGGCTTAGTGGAACAGACCTTGTAGAGAAATATGAGGAAATCTTAAAGGAACTTTCTGAGAGTGAAGGTATCATTGGCACAATCTTTACAAGAGCAACTAATAAAATTGATAAGCCTGTTATGCTTGCAAAGGTTATTGAAATGGTATCTTCTGAGCAATGGTACATGATGGAAGGAGACGTTAAGGGAACTATCTATGAAGGCATTCTTGAAAAGAATGGTCAGGATAAGAAGAGTGGAGCAGGTCAGTACTTTACACCAAGAGCACTTATACAGGCAATCGTTGAAGTAGTAGATCCTAAGATTGATGAAACAGTAGCAGATCCTGCGTGTGGAACAGGTGGTTTCTTACTTGCAGCGTATGAGCATATGAAGGGACAGAGTAAGGATATTGAGAAGCAAAAGTTCCTTAAGAATCATGCTTTATTTGGTGCTGATAATACAGCGCTTGTAGTAACACTTGCATCAATGAATCTTTACTTACATGATATCGGTGTAAACAAGAGCCCTATTGCATATCAGGATTCTCTTATTGATACATCAGATAAGATGTACCAGGTAATTCTGGCGAATCCTCCCTTCGGAACTAGACCGCAGGGAAGTGTGGAGGTTGCAGCTAATAGACCAGAGTTTGTAAAAACATCGGATAATCAGGTGAATTTCTTACAGCATATCATGTCAATTGTTAAGACTGGTGGGCGTGTAGGAGTTGTCCTTCCTGATAGTGTACTTACGGACACTGGTGCAACTGCGCAGGTTAGAGAAAAACTTTTGAAGGACTTTAATCTACATACTATTCTTAGACTTCCTACAGGTATTTTCTATGCAAATGGCGTAAAGACTAATGTTCTTTTCTTTGAAAAGGGTGAACCGACAAAGGATATCTGGGTATACGATTATAGAACTGGAATCAAGCATACAATGGCAACAAAACCTATGACTAGAGCGCATCTTCAGGACTTTGTTGATTGTTATAAGACTGGTGCAATTCAAGATAGAGTGGCAACCTACGATAAAGATACAAATCCTAATGGTAGATGGAGATGCTTTACAAAGGATGAAGTTAAGAGTGCAGATAATCTTGATTTTAAGTGGCTTGATTTAGAGGAAAAGGATGAAAGAACGGTTGCTGAAATCCTTGATGATATGCAGGCAGAGTCGGATGGAATAGCAGAAGCTGTTTCTATGCTCAAGAACTTGTTGGGAGGGATTGAGATTTGATAGATACAGGTGCTTTACGAAAAGAAATAATAAACTTGGCAGTTCAAGGGAAATTGGTTTCTCAAAAATCTGATGAAGGAGATACAGAAGATATATATGATCTTCTGAGAAAAAAAGGGAAAAAAACATTTGCAGATATTTCAGAAGAAAACATGTCTTTTAGCATTCCAAATTCATGGAGATGGGGGACACTATCCGATTTAACTTTTGATAATGAGTTGAACGATGGAAATTGGGTATTAAAGGAAGATATGGTTGATTTTGGACCAGTTAAGTTAATACAATTAGGTAATATTGGTGACTGCAAATATATTGAAAAAGGATATAAGTATTTAACCGAAGAACATTTTTTAGAATTGAATAGTAGGCAGATATACCCTGGATATTTGCTGATAAATCGACTCGTTGTGAAGGACATGTATTCATGCATAATACCTGATGTTAAAGGTATTCTGATGACTGCAGTTGATGTGTGTTGGGTTGCACCTAATATTGAACATTACAACATTGAGTATGTTATGTATGCGTTATCTTCAAACGATTTTAGAAATAAGGTACAGTCACTTGGTCATGGTGTTACAAGATTTAGAATTAGTAAGACAAATTTAATAAATATTGCGTTCCCTATACCGCCTATCTCTGAACAAAATAGAATAGTAAAAAAAATAAAAGAATTATTCAAACTTCTTGATCGAATTGATGCATTGCAAACTCAGTATTCATCAGACCTTGAGGTCTTGAAATCAAAGATTATTGATGCAGGAATTCAAGGAAAACTTACAGAACAGCTTCCGGAGGATGGAACTGCGGAGGAGTTGTTGGAGCAAATTGAGATTCAGAAAAATACAATATTGAAAAACAGAAAGGGAAGAGTAGATAAAAAGATTAAAGCTATTGATGGTGACTTTCCGTATGAGATTCCAAGTCATTGGAAATGGATTAGGTTTGGAAATATTGGATTGTTTAAAAAAGGGCCGTTTGGAAGTGCATTAACTAAGTCGATGTTTGTTTCTAAAGGAAAAAACACTGTTAAGGTATATGAACAACAACATGCTATTAACAAAGATAATACATTAGGAACTTATTACATAACACGTGAGTATTTTGATGATAGCATGAGTGGATTTGAAGTCTTACCAGGAGATATTATTGTAAGTTGTGCAGGAACAATTGGAGAAACATACATTATGCCAGATGATATTGAACAAGGAATAATAAATCAAGCACTAATGAGGGTTACACTAGCTGAAGGCGTAAATAGGAAGTTTTTTCAGTACTATTTTGATGCAAATCTAAAAAAATCTGCACAAAATGAGAGTAATGGCAGTGCGATCAAAAATATACCACCATTTGATGTTATGAAGAATTGGTACTTTCCGATACCACCACTTGAAGAGCAGGAAAGAATTGTTGAAAAAATAGAAAATATACTTACGTTATTATGATTTTAGCGAGGAGGTGAGCCATGATGACAACTGAAAATTACGTCTATAAAAAAGAGGTAGACTGGTCTTTATTGCAAGAAGGGCTCACCTTACCTTTTGATAATCAGGTTGTATTTGGACAGATTATGGGACGCTTCTTGAAAAGAGGTGAGTCAAAAGATATCACACTATATCTAAATGGAAAATCTTTTAAGGCGAAGATAACTAATGTGAATTTTGATCCTAAATTTAAAAGGAAAAAGGATACACTGCAGATACGATATTCCAAGAATGGTGAACTTGCAAAGGCATTGCAGGTATGCTTCTCAAAGAGCTATCAGTTTATAAAGACCACGCGTGAAATGCGTGAACCAGGCGACAGAACAATGATAAGGTTACCTGAAGAGTGCAAGGAGTATCTAGCTATTTATACAACAGAATATGATGATTCTTATATTTTAGAGACCATTGTTGCAGATGATATTATTTCTCTGCGGCAGGCTGTTTCAGGTCAGAAGGAACGAGTAATGGAAGCAGAATTTAACTATGATGTAGAGGATTCAACTTCTACAATTCTTGAAACAGAAAGGATTGTAAAGATCAGGAAGCTTAACAAGAAGATAGGAGACAATTTAAAGCTTTTATATGGTTACAGATGCCAAATCTGTGGTCAATTGATTGGTGAGGAGTTTGGCTCACATATTGTGGAGGCACATCATATCGATTATTTTGTATCCAGCTTAAATAACGATGCAAGTAATCAACTTATTGTGTGTCCAAATCATCATAGCATAATACATGACACAAATCCGGTATTTGATAGGCGTAGATTGTTATACATATACAAGAATGGTTTGAAACAGAAGTTGGTATTGAATCAGCATTTGTAAAGAGGTGGTAATTTGGAAGATTTAAATGTATATTCTGGCAAATTGAATTATAAAGATATATATTTTGATTTTGTTTATGATAAGCAAGAATTAAGATTGATTCCTCCCACAGATAAGAAGAGAGAAATAAGGAATTGGAAAATGAAGGAATTATCTCCTGGTGTTTTCACAATGGGCGATCCATTAACTATGGATAGTCCTTATCTTGAAGGGACTATAAATGAAACGGCTCAAAAAGTAATATTTATAACAAGGCAGGGATCGTCTATTGGTAGCTACAATTCGGTATTGATTATTGAAGTAGTGGCAGTAATATTATTCAGTACTGAAAAATATTTAATTAATAGGATTGCCTTTGCTGGACCTGAGATTAATGCTATTCATTCTGTAGGAAATGCATTTACATTATTATATGATGAAGAACAATCGAAAAAAGGAATAATATCGATACAAACGGCTGAATATGAGAAAACGACAACGGAAAAAAGGAGTTTTATCGTAGACGATAATGAAGTTGCTGTTCATTTCGGCGTTGGAAGGCGAGTGAGTATGGGAGTGCAAGATACTCCGTTGAAATTGACTTCTACAATGGTATTTGAATTTGAAACTACTGATAATTATGCATTTATTTTTCGATTATATAACATAGCAAAATTGTTTGTTCAGTATTTATGTTATAGAAGAAATATTGTATTTGATGCAGTTGAGCTTAGTGCATTGATGGATAATGGAAAGTATCATACATGTGCTAAAATGTATGTTTTAGATAGCCTCTCGCAATGCGAAGCGAAACCAATAAAGGATGGACGCTATATTAAGCAACAATATATTGAGGGATATGAAGGTAAGATATTATCGGATATTGCTTCAGATACGATTTATACGAGACATTTGCCAGATACATTTAAGGCAGGAAAGCATATTGATGCATCAAGGTTTGTTATGATTACAGCTGCTTTTGAATGGGAGTTTCGGCGTATTTTTCCAGAAGGAGTAAAAAAGAAAGAGGCTAAAATTATAGCAGAAGAACAGGCAAAGCAGGTATTACAGGAATTGATTGATAGCAGTAAAGGGGAACTGAAGAGCATATATAAATATATGCAAAAAAATATTGGTTCCAGCCCATTGAGTGGAAAGATTACGTTTGTTGGAAAGAACCTTATAGAAATAATAGATATGTTTGGAAAATATCTATATAGCTTGAATGGTGAAGACTTAAACTATTCAGAAATGGGTGAGAGACTGTCGCAGCAGAGGAATAATTATGCACATGGAAATTTAGATAAAGACTTTGTAGGCCTATCGCTGTTAGATTTGATTTTTCTTGAAATTGTATTATATGCGATGCAGCTAAAATACTATGGTCTTGAAGATATAAAAATTAAAAAAGCATTAAATGAATTATTTCACAAAAATATAATGATAAAAGATAATTGATAAGGCATCGAGTGTAAAGGGAGAATGCAATTATTGCAAAAGAAATACATAATATAAACTTGGAGGATACTATGAAACAGGCGATTGTTAATTTTTGCAAGTCAACGGATACCGGACTGTTCTTGCTAGATATGCCGACCGGCTTTGGAAAAACATATAGTGTACTTGATTTTATGGTCGACAATTATGATTCGCCGGAATTCAAGGATAAGAAGATTTTCTTTGTTACAACCCTTAAGAAAAATTTGCCGGATAAAGAGTTACGTGAACATTTTGCAAAGCGCGGTAAAGCAGATGATTATGATAAATATTGTTTGCGAATAGAAGCTAATGCGGATATGGTTATAGAAAAATTGGACGAGTTATATCGTGCTAGAAAAATTCCAGCAGCAATCACTATGAAACAAGAATTTAAGGATTTACATGGTTCGGTAAAATTATTAAACGAATACAGAGATAAAAAGCGTGAATTAAAAGGAACCAGTAGAGAAATTATTAATGTTTTGTGCAAGAGTGCAGAAGATGCTATTCGCAAGCAACAGGAAGGTGCTTTTCGTAAGGTGATAGAAAGCGAGCTGAAGCAGTTCAGGACACCCAAGGAAAAGCTAAAGAATATTGCTAATAATCCTGATTATCATTGGATAGGAGAATTGTATCCAGCAGTATATACGAGAGAAAAACGGATATTTTTTATGTCTATGGACAAGTTTTTCTTGGGGAATACTACGATTATTGAGCCAACATATAGCTTTTACAATAATGATATTACAAAAAATGCAATTATTTTTATAGATGAGTTTGATGCAACAAGAGACAGGTTACTTAATCAGATTATAACAAGAGGCTTAGAAAATCATATTGATTATTTAGGTCTGTTTCATCGTGTATATGCATCTTTGAAGACTAGAGATTTTCCGGCAGAGCTTACTACTGCATCGAAGTTACAACAAACATATCTTGATGAACACAAAAACGCGAAAAATCCTATGGAAATTATAGAAAGATTTGGTGGTGTGTTTGATGAAACATATGACCGTTTTGCGATGCGATATAGCTTCAAAACAGAAGAAGATGGTAAGGACGATAGAAGTCGTAATTTTATTTTCAACGACTTACAGTTTCATTCGGTATTTGAGGGAGAAAATGCTTTTATTGATATAGATACCGATATGAAGGCAAAACAGAACTGGTTGCGTTTTACAAAAAGAAGACCAACAGAGAAAGATGGTGGCGTATTAAGTTTGCTTGCCAGTGTTAAAGGCTGCTTGACTTATTTTCAGAACGGAGCTAGAAATCTTTCGTTTAATTATAAGCAGCATAAGGATGAGGATAAAAGGCCGGGTGACGATGATTATACGTTTGAAAATGCAATTGAGTCAGTGTTGGCAGAGTTTCATTTATCAAGAGAACAGATAAGGTATTTGAAGCCTATCGTAATGGGAGGCCAGGTAAAGTCGAAGAAAGATAAAAAAGACAGCAATGGAAAAATGTCGTTAAAGTATTTTGACCGCTCTGTCTATGATAGAGGATTTCGCTATTATGATTTTATAGATGATCCTAATCATAGTATGCGTTCGGAGATTCAGTTATTTGATTTTCAGAATTCACCAGAGCGTATTTTGCTTCACTTATCTGAAAAGGCCCAGATTATAGGCATTTCAGCTACAGCAACACTTGATACGGTTATTGGTAATTATGATTTGGAATATCTTCAAAGGATGTTGCAGGACAAATTTTATGTGATGCCAGAAGTAGATAAGTGTAGATTGCAGGAGTCTTTCCGGACGTTTGTAGCCAATTATGATAAAGTGAATATTCATGTGGAACCGGTTTGTTATAGTACGGATGATACAGCTGAATTAGCAGAGATATTTAACGGAAACGAAGCACTTATAAAGAAGTATGCGGAAAAATTATCAATATCATTTGAGCGCGTTGAATATGCAAAGAATAACTTTATTCGTGTTGTAAAGGTAATGAAGGCATTTATCTTAAATGATTCGGTTAAATCCTTCTTGTGTCTTAATAATAAATTGCCACAGGAGAATAAGGGGCTTTTTGATATTAAATTATTAGAGGAATTTGCAGACGCTATTATTAAGCTTTATGGTATTAAGGGATTAAAAGGTAAAGACCTTTTATATAGTATAAATAGTGAAGATTATGATGCTAAGCGTGCGGAGTTTATACAGAGATTGTCAAAGGGAGAAAAACTCTTTGTAATATCTTCCTATAACACAGTTGGTGCGGGACAAAATTTGCAATATAAAGCACCGGGGAATGCTACTATCGTGGCAGTTAATGATTATGATAGAGGAGATATGGAAAAGGATTTTGACTGCATATATCTTGAGAAGCCGACGAATCTTCTGGTGAATGTGGATAGCAAGAAGGGAATTGAAGCTGAGGATTTAATCCGTTTTGTATATCAAATGGAATTTTTGATGGAGAGAGGAGAAGTTTCTCGTAAGGACGGTATTGCAGTAATCAAAGATGCTTTCATATGCTTTAGCGGTGGATATACATTTTCAGGAAAAAAGGGAGAACCATATAAAACAGAATCAGTAAATAATTTTGCGATTCGTACATTAATACAGGCAGTAGGAAGAATATGTAGAACTGGTCTTAAGAATCCGGATATATATATTTATGTAGATAACACCATTTTAAGTGACTATGATTTATCTATTGTGGAACAACGAATGTTGAATCCTGAATTTGCGGAATTAGTTAAGGTGGGAAAAAAATATTTTAATTGTCAGGCAAATGAAAATCTGGATATTGCCGTAATGGAAAATCGTGCCGGAACATTATCATTAAAAGCAATGCAGATTATAAATGAGCTTAAACGTAATTGGACGGATGATAGCATAGACTATTGGAAAGCATTACGTGAACTTTGTCTTATGAGGCCGACATTGAGTAGAAAAAATGTTGAGCATAATTCACAATATCAGCTTGTATATATGTGTGCGCCAGGAGAAATTACAGCTTATTCTTATGAGCAAGAAGGAGATTATAATAAAAATATAAATATCAAGTTTGACGGTAGTCTTCCACAAAAGATGTCAGAGGATGAGGTGCATTTGAAAGAGATTATGCAAATCCCAGGAGTGAAAGCATTGTTTGAAAAGCATGGATATGCAACGAGCTTTGTTCCTAATGAGTTTGTATTGACGCCACCTATGTTTAATAATATTTATAAAGGTGCCTTAGGCGAAGTTGTTGGTAAATATATTTTAGAACAATATGCAGGAGTAACGTTGCAAGAAATGCCGCCGGATTTTTTTGAATTGTTTGATTATACCCTAGGTAATGGCGTGTATGTTGATTTCAAGTTATGGAAAGAAACCATGCTAATATCTGCGGAAGAAGAAAAGAAAAACGTCCTGGAAAAGCTAGATAAGTGTGGAGGAAAGAGAGCGGTAATAATCAATATTATGCTTGATCACAATATGCAAATTACGTCTAGTGATAGTGGTAGAATTATTGAGATACCATATTTATATCGGTTGGATAGAAAAGAAATAGGAACTGAAATTATAGCTAAAATAAATCGGGAGGGATATTTGCAATGAGTATAAAGAAACTTTATTCGAATGAACTCCTGGCTTCGTTTGAATATTCCAACATTGACAAAGATTATGATTTTTATTATGTTACAACATCGGATAAATATATAAAAGGTGGAGCTACTTTTCTGGATATTGATGATATAAAGATATCAGCTCTGCAATTTGAAAGTGGAAAGAGTTTTTGGGCTATGCTTCCTAAAAACGCTATTTCCAGAGCTGAGTTTGTACGTTTGTTGAATGCAAAAGAGGATGGAGATAGCTTGTCTATAAAATCTATGACAAGTAGCAATATACCGGAGTATTTGTTGACACAATTATTTTTGAATGCGTTAACGAGTCCGGTTGATGAAATGATATCCTTTAATAATCTGTCTGGGAAATTATTATGTTTTCGACCTTCATGGCTGAATAAGGATAAGGAGAATTTTATTTTGGGTATGCAGTGCCTTGAGGTTAAAGTCGGAGATGATATGTGTGTAAATTTGGTAGCACATAGGATGACATCACTGGCACTTAAGAAGCAAATGAAATTTGAAAAAAGAAAGCTACAGGATTATCCGCAATATGAGTTCAGTTATAACAATAATACCTTAAAACGAGTATCTAATGAAAATATAGACCGTAGAGAAAACTTTATTATAAAACCCGTAGATGGTGAAAGGGGTAGCATTACATTCCTTAACTTTACGGATTATGAAACGTTTTCATGTACCAAGATGGGTGTTTTATATGATATTTTGAATGCCTTACATGATGAATTTGGTAAGTATATTCGCGTTAAATTTAAACAATATAGTATTGACGAAGTTTTGGAATATAAGCGTGCGTCATTGGAGTTATATAAGGATATTGTTAAAAAGGAAGTTTTGAATTCTGGAATTAATATATTGGATGCTGTACACTCTGAAACTTCTGAAGATTATTTGCAGGATGTAGCGGATGGTATTAATAAAATTATTCCAGAGGCAAAATGCAGCGTTGGTAAAAGATTATCAAAGAAGAAGCTTAACGTACGATATATACATGATAAATCCTTCTATTCAGATTCGGAAGTGGACCCGCATCAAGAAAGCATGGAGGATTATGTTGTTCAGCATATTACAGTAGAGAATTTTAAACACCAATCATCAGCGGCAGTTTATAATATTCTGAAAGAGCTTGTAATTAAGAAGGACATTGCTACTGGTAAAATTACATTGGTGGATTGGAGTCAATACGGATATAAAGCAGACTGGTTATTTGGTGTAGTTGTAGACGGTACATATTACTTCATGACCATTCATCCGGACGGTTCATTTAAAATTGAAGCATTGAAACGAAATCTTTTTACCATGACAGAGTATGATAAATACATGGATTATTTCGGTTTGAATGAAGAGAATAAAAATGATTATAGAGGTGTTATAGGTTTAGTAAAAGATGCAGAGGGTAATATTAATCTTATAAAGGATACCAATATGTATTCTATGCCTGATTATACTGCGATGGGTGATGTGCTTAAGAATGTAGCTAGTGAAGGTAGATTTCCAGGAAAAGATGTAGTAACTTGGCTTCGGCTAGTAATGGATACAACAGATAAAATAAAAGTACAGGCAGAATTGGATATAGTTATCCCGCATATCGACGTGAATGCAGAATACACGAAAGCCAATGTAATGGGATTATTCAAAGGAATTACAACAAAGAAAGAGGTAGTACGTTATGTGTTTGAAAATACAGGAATTATGCTATATGCCTACCTGCGTGGTGAAGAGGAGAGAAATGAATATCTATCCGGAAATATAGATATTAATTATATCGAGCAGGATGAAATGTTGGCACGATTTTCAGTTGGAGAGATTGGCAATGGTATGAAGTATACTATTGAGAGAGCTAGCGTGGTACGTGAAATACAGGCAGTAGAGGGGAGTAAGTTGATTTTCAAAGAGCTACTTCCGCTTATGGGCGTGGAGTTTGTAAGATATGGAATGTTAACGGTTGTTCCGTTTCCGTTTAAGTATTTAAGAGAATATATTGTGAAGTGAGTATTGCCATCGTTGCCTAAATAATATCTCGGCAATAGTGCATGGCAATACCTCAAACATAGAAAATATAAGGCTTTTGGGGCAGCCATTTCCTATATTATCTTTAATTCTATTATTAATTTATATGAGGATGTTGGCAACGTGAAATGGGCAAAGGAGTAAACCAATATATACATACGAGTAAAAATATAGAATAAAGGCTCCCTGGTGGTCTTTTTTAAACAAATCTATGATGTAGGTATCCAGACCTCTTAATCGAGGTTAAATTCCACGTTGTCAGTCATCATTTTCCAAATGATTCTGACGAACTTGCCGGCACAGTGCCCGAGGGCATTATAGTGAGTCCGGCCTTCAGCCATCTTGGCTTCGTAGTAAGCCTTGAAGGTGGCATTATTTTTAACAACATTGTGAGCTGCATTAATAAGTGCATATCTTAGGACTTTGGATCTACGTTTGGACATTCTGGTCTTCTTAGCCTGAAAGTTTCCAGACTGATAGACAGACGGATCCAAGCCAGCATATGCAAGCAGCTTGTTGGGGCTGGAGAAACGATGTATATCACCGATTTCACCAAGTATCATTCCTCCATTGATATATCCGATACCAGGAATGGTCATATGAAAAAAGAACTTATATTTCCATATTCTTCGCGTCAGATGATAAAGAGAGATTTTGATGAACTGGCGCATGAGTTGCTAAATGTTGGTTTTACAGAAGTATATACGTTGCCGCTTGATGACTTGAAAATAGGATGGATAAAAAAGAATAGGGCTGTTCAACAGGTAGTTGTAGCGGGAAGGGATTCCATGAAAAAGGGTACTATTTTGGAGCACGATGTCAAGATAACAATACAGTATCATTCATTTGGAAAGAAGAAATAGTGGAAAGCAGGAGGTGTTATTGTGGCATTTAACCCGGGATTAAATATAGGTCAAATACTAAAAAATGCAGAAGTTGTTGATACTTTTAAATGTGGAAATATGGGTGGTATGCGTCGTTCAAGAACTACTAACACTTTAGTGATAGTGTCCGATTATACAAAAGGAATTTATCATGATAAGTGGATTGGAGGAGTTCTTCACTACACAGGCATGGGTAAGAACGGAGATCAGGACATTAATTGGGCCCAGAATGCAACGCTTGCAGCATGTGGACATAATGGTGTTGATGTTTATCTTTTTGAAGTAATGGATGCCGGAGAGTATATATACTGTGGAAGAATAGAATTGGTTGATAAACCTTATACAGAATCACAGCCGGGTGAGGATGGAGTTCCTCGTAAAGTATGGATGTTTCCTATTCGTCCGGTGCCGGATAATGATGTTAATAAGCCAGCTATGTTTGTATTTAAAGATATGGAAGATTTTAAGAATCGTGGTAAGGATGTTGATGCGCAATACATGAAAATGATTGCAGCGAAGAAAAAGAGTGGAAGTAAATCAACGTATGTTCCACCAGTGCTTCCAAAGCCTGAACCAAAGCCACCTGTAGTTATTCCAGTAGATATTGTTGGAAAGCATGTAAAGCATAAGGCATTTGGTGTAGGAACGATTACTGCTATTGAAGGAACATCTATTGCTGTTGAATTTGATAAAGTTGGATTAAAAAGGATGGGATATGAATTCTGCATGGAAAAGAAAATGCTGGAATTTATTTGATGCAATATGAAGACGATAAAAGTAGTAGCTGCAGTTATCTGTGATTCTAGCAAAGATAAGAAACAGATTTTGGCTACAGCAAGAGGATATGGAGAGTTCAAGGACCAGTGGGAATTTCCAGGAGGAAAGATTGAAAAAGGTGAAACACCTCAGCAGGCTCTTGTGAGAGAAATAAAAGAAGAATTGGAAGTAGACATTAACGTTGGTGAATTGATTGATACTATTGAATATGATTATCCCGCATTTCACCTTTCGATGGACTGCTTTTGGGCAGAAATTATATGCGGCCAAATTGTGTTAAAAGAGGCTGAGGATGCAAAATGGCTTACGATAGATAAATTGGATAGTGTCAAATGGTTGCCGGCGGACGTTGCATTGATTTCATGTATTAAGAATAATATGCGTGTTCAAGAAATGCTTACCAGAAAAGTGAGTGTTGAAAAACTGAATGAGGAAAAGACAAAGAAACTTTGGGGCGAAATAATCGTAGGTGTAGGAGGTCAGAAAATAGAATGGTGTTATACAGATGTCCTATACTCGTTTAAAAGTATGTATTTGTTAGGAATTAAAGCAAAGTATCCAGAGTTGGTTGAGGTATGCGGACATACCATTAGGCCACAAAATAGAAATTCCCCAAGAGAATTGGCATATAGTGAAGATTTTATTTTGAGTTGTGTTGATAAGTGTAGAGAACTCAATAATTATCAGAGATTGCAACAATTTATTGATGTTTATGAAACTGTTGGAAATGTAATACCAGTTTGGCCGGGGGCAAATGTTCACAGAGGACAATTTTGTTGCTACGATTGTCCGGATATTTATTTTAATAATGAGAAAATCAGGGATCACGCATTGGCATTTTATAACAAATACTCAAATTCATATATGTGTGGAGATGATGCAATAATTGCTGGAATATACAATAACATGTCTGTAAAAAATTTGATTAATATGGACAAAGACGAATATGAAAACTATATTGAGCACGCAATTAATGTCATTAAATGGAGAACTGAAAAAATAGAATGATACCGGAAGACGTTCTGGAGTCGTGTAAATATATTTTAGAAATGGAGGTAAATTATGCCTAAATACACAGATGAAGATATTAGAAATATGAGTAAAATAACATGTAAGATAGCGGCAGATTACCTAGGCATATCCCCTATGGCGGTTAGTATCGGCATGAGAAATGATCTTTTACCGATCGGTTTTGCAATTCACAATGAAGAAAGAGATAGAAGATATTCTGAGAGTTGGTCCTATCACATAATTGGTGAGAGATTGATTGCATATAAGTATGGGAAAACATCAGAAGTACAAGTTCAAAATATAGAAAAGAGTCTAAATACTATAATAGAACAGTTTGAAGAAATGAAAAAAGATTTGGTTTTTCTATTAAGCGAAAACAAGGATCAGCAGAATTAGAGCTTTATGAATATGCGTTTTCGCTTGGAAAATACAAAGATGTTGAAAAAAAATATGTAGGAAAGGAGCTGCCAGGATGGAGAATGAAAAAGGAATAGTTAAATTGACTCGTAAGCAGCTCTATGATGAAATATGGGCTGTTTCAGTTGCAGGGGTAGCCAGAAAATATAACTTGAATTATGGTAAACTGATAGCAACTTGTAAAGTAGAAAATATACCTTTTCCTTCTTCTGGTTATTGGACTAAGAAGAATATGGGAAAAGATGTATCGAATGAGATTGTAGAATTTTCTGGATTGGAAGATACAGAAATTTCATTAATAACGAAAGACGCGGTTGTTAAGCGTATTCGGAAAGCTAAGGCAGAAGTAGTAGAGAAAGTGCATACTGACGTAACAGAAGAATTGGACGTAGCAGTCGAGGAAGATTTACCGCAGAAAAAAATGGAGAATATACCTAAGTGGCCAGATGGAATTCTTGATTATTTGGATGCGACGGAAAGAAATAAAGTATTAGAATATGCGTGCAATCTGCAGATAAGTCAAAGTACACGATTGCATAAAATGTTAGTCCAATACAAGAAGGATATTGCAGATTATAAGTCAAAACTGAAAGAAGCACAGAGTAGACCATACTATAATCCAAGACATAATAAACCAGAAAACGAACCTGCATTCTTTAAGGAAATGTCTGATGAGTGTATGTCACGTGCAATTGCTATATTAGATACCGTATTCAAATCAATTGAATCTTTAGGTGGAAGTATTAATAGTGATTTGTCTGTGAGAATTAGAGATGATATTGTTAGATTTCGTATGGTTGAGAGTCAAGACCAAGTAAAGCATGAAATGACTAAGCAAGAGGCACAGGAGCTCGTAAAGTATAATGATGATATCAAAAATCATAGATGGGCTTCAAAACCGCAAATTAGAAAATATGACAAGGTATATAATGGTAAACTTCGTATTGTGTTTGGGGAGCGAAGCTACATTAGAGATAACGATTCTGAAAAATTAGAAGATAGACTGGGTGATATTTTGGTTACCCTGTATGAGAAAGCAGAAGAGAATAGAATTGTACGAGAAGCACGTGAAGAGGCAGAACGTAAGAGAGTTGAAGAAGCGAGACGCAGAGAAGAAAATAGACAAAGAAAAGAACAAGAAATTCATCTTGTTAAAGAGCTTGTAAACAAAGCTGAAGACTATAGAATTGCAAAGGAAATAAGAGAATATATTCAAGCTATGATTGATAGTGGAAGTGAAGATATTACTCCAGAATGGATTGAATGGGCTGAGAAGAAGGCAGATTGGTATGATCCGTCTATAGCGACTGAGGATGAATATCTGGGAAAACGTCAGCATGAAAAAAGTGCAGAAGAAAAGGAAAAATCTTTGCAAGACAGTATCAGAAAGAACTGGTATTGGTAAAAATGAATGGAGGAAATTTGATGAATAAAGATCCTTTTAAAGAGTATATAAAACAAACAGAACCAGGCAAAAGAGACAAGGGTTATGCCTGGCACACAGCTATAGGGCTTCAGGCAGTGGATGGATTAAAGCCTTCCAAGTATTTGATTGATACTGCAATAAAGAATATTGAAGGTGATATTTCGATTGATGAAGCGCAGGAACTTCTCAATACGTATTATGAAGAAAATCCAAAAGCAGATACAGAAGACCGTACGGAAGAGGCCGACAAAGTTGCTGTTAGAATAGCAAAAATCTTATCGGAGAAAGCATTTAGTTTTACTCCGAATGAGTATATCTCTATTCATAAAAAGTTGTTTGCTGGGATTTATGGACATGCCGGAAAACTGAGAGATTATAATATTACAAAAAAGGAATGGGTGCTGAATGGAGCAACGGTTCTTTATGGAAGTGCATCAGAACTTCGAGCAACTCTGGACTATGATTTTGCAGAGGAAAAGAAATTTAGTTATAAAAACTTGAGCATGGAAGAAATTATTCATCACTTGGCACTCTTTGTATCAAGATTATGGCAGATACATGTATTCGGCGAGGGAAACACACGAACTACAGCAGTATTTTTTATTAAGTATCTTAGAACGCTGGGATTTGACGTAACCAATGATATTTTTGCGGAAAATGCTTGGTATTTTAGAAATGCACTTGTTAGGGCCAATTATAACGATTTGAAAAATGGTGTTCATGAGACAACTGAGTATTTGGAATTGTTTTTAAGAAATTTACTGTTGGATGAAAAGAATGAACTTCATAATCGTTCGATGCACATTAGTGGAAGGTTTAAAGAAACGGATTTTGAAAGTGCAAAAGCGGACATTGGGAATACGGAAGCGGACATTGAAAGTCAAAAAGCGAACATTCGAAATAAATTACTTGCTTTTTCGGATATGATTTCAGAAAAAACAATAAATCACACTTTTGAACTGTTTTCAAAATGTGGAAAAGAAGAATATTTCGGCAGAACGATTGTAGAAGATATTACCGGGTTAAAATCAACAAGAGCATCCGAGCTGATAAAACTGTTGGTTGATAGCAAGGTGATCGTATCCGTAACCGGACATGGAAAAGGAAAATATCGGTTTCAATAAAAGTGGTCATTGAAAGGGGGTTAATGCCATTCGCAAAACTGCCCTAAACAAATTTGCGGACAGATATATTACCAAATTTGGTAGCAGTATTTAGAATGATTTTGCATTATAAAAGTGGCATGGTGATTCGATAGAAATGGAGGTACAGACTTGAAAGTACAGGAGGGATACCGACTTGGCAGCATTGTTCGCAGAGATTTTTGCCCTGCGTTACAAATAGATGCAGATTCCGAGCAGGTTGTAACTTCAATGCTGAATCAGAATTTTGTCCCCATCGTTGATGGCCGGAATGCTCTATGCGGGATTCTGATAAGGAAACGGCTGATTGAATTTCTGGCACAAGCTCGTGATAAAAAAGAATAAGTCCTGCATCTTTAGACGGTCTTAATACAGATACGCATTCTCTTTTACCTTCTTTACTCCCTTTGATTTATAATTAAGGGCACATAAAGGGGTATAAAGGAGGATTGCAGTTATGGGAGTAGTGTTGTTAAAAAGGAAGTTGACTTCGTTTCAAATTATCATCCTCGGGTTTTCCGGTGTGATCCTTTTCGGCACCTTCCTTTTAATGTTGCCGTTTTCCAGCCGAAGCGGACTGGCAACGCCTTTCTCGGATGCATTGTTTACTTCTACCTCAGCAGTTTGTGTAACTGGACTCATTATACATGATACGGCAACATACTGGTCGGCCTTCGGCCAGTTTGTCATTTTACTGCTGATTCAGATTGGAGGCATGGGGGTTATTACCATAGCCGCATCTTTTGCAATGATTTCCGGTCGGAAGATTTCTTTGATGCAGCGCTGTACCATGCAGGAGGCGATTTCAGCGCCAAAGGTAGGGGGAATCGTTCGCTTGACTGGCTTTATCGTCAGGGTGACACTGGTGATGGAACTGCTGTGTGCAGCCGTGATGGCGCCGGTGTTTTGCCGTGATTTCGGGGAAAAGGGACTTTGGATGGCACTGTTTCATTCCGTGTCCGCTTTTTGTAACGCAGGCTTTGATCTATTGGGTGTGCGCACTCCCTTTTCCTCCCTGACCAGCTATGCAGCAAATCCAGTCATAAACTTTACTATTATGTTCTTAATTGTGTTTGGAGGCATTGGCTTTCTGACTTGGGATGATATTCGGACAAATCGATTGCATTTGCACAAATATCGGATGCAGAGTAAGGTGATTCTTTGTACCACAGCGGTTTTATTGATCGTTCCGGCAATGTACTTTTATTTTTTTGAGTTTGCTGATCTTACCCGAAAGGAACGGCTTTTATCTTCTCTTTTTCAAGCTGTGACACCACGAACGGCGGGTTTTAATACGGTGGATTTAACTGATTTGAGTGAGGCGGGACAATTTATCACCATTGCGCTGATGCTGATCGGCGGTAGTCCCGGGTCTACCGCAGGCGGTTTGAAAACAACAACCATTGCTGTTTTGCTTACTACTGCGATTTCTACCTTTCGGCGCAGAGAAAATGCCAACCTCTTTGGACGTCGCATTGATGATGATGTCGTAAAAAATGCAGCGACAATTTCGCTTATGTATATCACGCTATGTTGTACCGGTGGCCTTATCATCAGCGTTTCCGAAGGACTTCCCATGCTTACCTGCCTTTTTGAAACTGCCTCAGCTGTTGGCACAGTCGGCCTGTCCCTGGGAATTACGCCGGAACTGAATCTGCTCTCACGGAGTGTTTTGATTCTGCTGATGTTTTTTGGACGAGTCGGTGGCCTTACATTAATTTTTGCGGCCTTGTCCAGTGCACAAAAGAAAGTTTCAAAACTACCAAAGGAAAAAATAACAGTAGGATAAAGGAGACATTATGAAATCAATTCTTCTAATTGGTCTGGGGCGATTTGGAAAACATATTGCCCTGCACTTAAATCATTTGGGCCATCAAGTGATGGCGGTAGATACTTCGGAGGAACGTGTAGAGGCTGTTCTGCCCCTTGTTACCAATGCACAGATTGGAGACAGTACGAATGCCGATTTCTTGGAATCTCTCGGTGTTCGCAACTATGATGTATGCATTGTGGCCATCGGCAACAACTTTCAAAGCTCATTGGAAACAACTTCTCTGCTCAGTGAATTAGGAGCGAGGTTTGTAGTTTCCAGAGCTGCAACTGATGTTCAGGAAAAATTTTTGCTGCGTAACGGTGCAAATGAAGTAGTCTACCCGGAAAAACAGCTCGCAAAGTGGACAGCAATCCGTTACAGTGCGGATCACATTCTCGATTACATAGAACTGGATGAAAATCATGCCATGTTTGAGATTCCCATTCCCAAAGATTGGGCGGATCGTTCGATTGGAGAGCTTGATATTCGTAAAAAATTCAATATTAACATTATGGGAATCAAGAAAAGCGGCAAGCTGGAGTTATCTATTACTTCAGACACAGTGCTGAAAGCAGGAGATACCATGTTGGCGTTGGGAAGTAACAGAAATTTGCAAAAGTGCTTTCATACTTGATTTTAAGAAAAATCAAAGGAATTGGGGGTGAATCCATGCAGGATGTTATTTTACTTGTAAGTACATCAGCCATATTTATTTTTGGGGATTTTCTGATGAATAAACTGGATGTTTTTCTGGAAAACAATTTTGAGCCGATTACCCAGAATCAAATCACACAAATAGCACTATGGAGGGATTCCAAAAAATTATCTGTCGTCGATTTTTTCATTGGATGCCTGAACAAATTTGCCGTGGATCAGTCGCAGATGTAGGTTTTGACGTTGTGTGTTATAATATTGAAAAAGGAAATCGCTTTTACTTGAGTGACAGATAGGAGGGTTAGAATGGAACTGCCAAGACAAGATCCGGATCAGCTTCTTCGTGCGATCCGTAACGATGCATCCACTAAGAAAAGCGGAAAGCTCAAAATCTTTTTCGGTTATGCCGCAGGTGTCGGAAAGACCTATGCCATGCTTCAGGCGGCTCATCAGGCTAAGGAGCGTGGCATCGATGTGGTTGCTGGATACATAGAACCCCATGCCCGACCCCAGACGATGGCACTTCTGGACGGCTTGGAGCAGCTTCCTGTGAAACAAGTTGCTTACGAAGGAATGACCCTTCGTGAATTTGATATTGATGCTGCGCTCAAGCGAAATCCCCAGCTCATACTGGTGGATGAGTTGGCCCATACCAACGCCGAAAGCAGTCGGCACACGAAGCGGTATCAGGATGTTCAGGAACTGCTAAATACTGGAATTGATGTCTATACGACTGTAAATGTCCAACATATTGAGAGTCTCAACGATACAGTAGCCTCTATCACCGGAATTCTTGTGCGGGAGCGCATTCCGGATTCCACCTTTGATCAAGCAGATCAGGTAGAACTGGTGGATATTGAGCCTGCGGAGTTGCTGGAACGACTGGCAAGTGGAAATGTGTACCGGGAAGATCAGGCGCAGCGGGCAACAGTTAATTTTTTCACGCTGGAAAATCTCACCGCATTGCGGGAAATCGCCCTCCGTCGGTGCGCTGACCGGGTGAACTTGCTGACGGAAAGCGCCAGAGTACAGAGCCGAGGCGATTACCATACAGACGAGCGCATTCTGGCATGTCTTTCCTCGTCGCCATCCAACGCAAAAATTATTCGGACTGCTGCAAGGATGGCAAGAGCCTTTCGGGGAACATTTACCGCTCTTTATGTGGAAACGTCAAATACAGCGGCGATGAGTGACGATGATAAAAAGCGTTTGCAGGATAATAAGCGTCTGGCCCAGCAACTTGGCGCTGCGATTGAGACAAGTTATGGCGATGATGTGCCTTATCAGATTGCGGAATTTGCCCGTCTTTCCGGCATCTCAAAAATCGTAATTGGACGAAGTACCATTGCACGAAAGAATATTTTCAGCAAGCCCACCTTGACGGAACGCCTGATTTCCAGCGTACCTAATCTGGATATTCATGTGATACCGGATGCCAGCACAGGAACCAGTTATCAGGAAAAAAAGAGTAAGGCGCAGGTAGATGCGATGCCCCTGCGTGATGTTCTGAAGAGTATAGCTGTATTGCTGGTAGCTACACTAATTGGCTGTGGCTTTGACGCTCTTGGGTTCACGGAGAGTAATATTATCGCAGTTTATATATTAGGCGTACTTGTGACCGCTGTAATCACAACCAACCGACTGTGCGGGATTCTGACCTCGGTTGTCAGTGTGCTGGTTTTCAATTTCTTTTTTACCACTCCGAGACTGACATTCCATTTTGACGATCCGAACTATATTATTACCTTTACCATTATGTTTATAGTAACACTGCTTTCCGGATCTCTCGCTACCCGGCTGAAAGAAAATGCGAAACAATCTGCCCATACAGCTTACCGTACAAAGATTCTTTTTGAAACCAACCAGCTTCTGCAAAAAGAGCAGGATGAGAATGCGGTAATCACCGCTATGGCAGGGCAGCTCATGAAGCTGCTGAAAAAAGATATTGTCGTCTACCTGTCTGATGGTAAAGAACTTGCCACCCCTAACGTTTTTCGTGCTGTTAATAGCATTCAGGAAGATTTAATTTCTGAGAACGAGAAAGCAGTCGCCGATTGGGCCTTCCGAAACAATAAACACGCCGGTGCCACAACAGATACATTATCCAGTGCAAAGTGTTTATACCTTGCGATTCGGGTTAACCAGAATGTATATGGAGTAGCTGGTATTGCTGTGAACGATACTCCATTGGACTCTTTTGAAAATAGCGTGCTTCTTTCCATTCTTGGCGAGTGCGCATTGGCGCTGGAAAACATCAAAAATGCCAAGGAGAAGGAGGAAGCGGCTGTCCTGGCACAAAATGAACAACTTCGTGCCAATCTGCTGCGGGCAATCTCCCATGATCTTCGGACGCCTTTGACAGCGATTTCCGGCAGCGCAGACAATTTGCTTGCAAATTATAAAAAAATGGACGATGCACTACGGGAGCAGACCTTTACTGATATTTATGACGATTCCATGTGGCTAATCAATCTGGTTGAAAATTTGTTAGCAGTCACACGAATTGAGGGAGGACAGGTCAATCTAACTTGGAGTATCGAACTCATGGATGAGGTCGTTTCTGAAGCGCTGAAGCACATCAACAGAAAAAGTAAAGAACACACCATTCGTGTGACCAGCGGTAAAGACTTTATCCTTGCCCACATTGACGCGAAGCTGATCGTTCAGGTGATTATCAATTTGGTTGACAACGCCATCAAATATACCCCTGTCGGTTCAGTAATTGAAATACACACCGATCAAAAAGAGCAATGGGTCACGGTTTCCGTTTCCGACAACGGCCCTGGGATTCCCGATGAGCAGAAACCCCGTATTTTCGATATGTTTTATAGTGGGGCCAATAAAGTGGTCGACAGCCGCAGAAGCCTTGGATTGGGGCTGTCCCTCTGTAAGTCCATTGTGACCGCCCACGGCGGCACGATTTCCGTATCAGACAATCAGCCAAATGGCACTGTTTTTAAATTTACATTACCTGCAGAGGAGGTAGAACTTCATGAATAAACCTTTGATATTAGTGGTTGAGGATGACCCGTCTGTACGAAATCTCATTACGACCACTTTAAAAACAAATGATTATCGTTATGTGGTAGCACCTAATGGCTCGGCAGCCATTATGGAGGCCACATCGCACAATCCTGAAATCATCTTACTGGATTTGGGCTTGCCGGATATGGATGGCATTCAAGTCATTCAAACGGTTCGCTCTTGGTCCAATGTTCCGATTATTGTAATCAGCGCCCGAAGCGAGGATAACGATAAAATCAAGGCGCTGGATGCCGGAGCGGACGATTATTTGACAAAGCCCTTTTCGGTAGAAGAACTGCTGGCACGACTTCGGGTGACGCAGCGAAGACTCTCTCTGATGACGGCAGAGATGTTTACTGCCAGTTCTGTATTTGTGAATGGTAAGTTGAAAGTGGATTATGCCGGGGGATGCGCTTATCTGGATGAAAGCGAACTTCACCTGACACCCATTGAGTATAAGCTGTTGTGTCTGCTGTCCAAGAATGTCGGCAAGGTACTGACCCATACCTTTATCACACAAAATATCTGGGGCCGCAGTTGGGATAACGATGTGGCTTCGCTGCGGGTATTTATGGCAACATTGCGAAAAAAACTGGAGCCAACAGAGGAGTCTCCACAATATATTCAAACACATATTGGTGTGGGCTACCGCATGATGAAAATAGAATAACGCTATGAGGACGGCCAGTGTTCTCTATGAAAAATAGACGATTGAGTTTCGGATTGCCCTAATCATTTTTTGTTATTTGGAAAGAAAATCAATACCACACTTGCTACATTTATTGAAAATGGACAAGGAAAAGGCGTTGTACGGCAAGACATAATTCCGATGTTGACATTTTACATTTTTTGGTCAAGCATTACTTCGTTCCTTACCCTTGCACAAATGAAAGGACAATTCATATCAAAGCAATTTTCTATCTCTGAAAGCAAGTTTTTAGATTATGGGTTCAATCAGATTATAAACTTTATTTTGGAGTTGAAAATTTGATGATGAACAGCAGTTGGTTAATATGCCCCGTATGTGGAGGAAAAACTCGTGATCAAATACGGAAAGATACGGTTTTGATAAATTATCCTCTTTACTGTCCGAAGTGTAAACAGACAACGCTGATAAATGTAAATGAATTGAATACAACAGTTATCAAAGAGCCAAACACAAAACCGTTGCTATTTAACAGCGATGATTTGCGCTTGAGATGTCGCGGCGGTTGAAACCAAACATTTCTGCCGCCCTCCTCCTCCGGGCAAGTATAACATTGCATCGGCATTATCGTTCCATGTAATTCAGTATAATAATGGCTGTTCTTGGCGCGCCAGTTTTCCCTCACGGAAATCTGGCGTTTTTTGTTGCCATTTTTTCGGAGGTGACCCGGTTGCCTGCCGGTGTCGGTCTCCGCCTCCATTCGATTCACCCGTCAATCATCCGTGAATCGAAATGGAGGTACATAATGAAGAAAATTAACCTTCGGGAACTTTATCCTGAAGTTTATACAAGTAGGAGAAGAAGTTTATATCAGTATGATAAATAAAGCTGAAAAATATTGTTGGTTTATGACGCCATATCTAATCATAACAGATGAAATGACGCATGAAAAATAAATTTTGTTGAGGTTAAATTGAGATTGACTTTGTATTGTATAAGTATGAAATAAAAAGGAATCAGGTGATGTACAATGATAAAGCATAAAATATGTAAAATCCTTCTTGTTATACTGGCAATTTTTTTATGTGTGGTTTTTTATGAATTGCTCGGAATCTGCGTTGCATATAAAAAGCAGCCGGAAGTGTCCAATACAACCAAAAAAGAAACAATAAATGGGTCATGGAACGAATGCAGTGAAAATACAGAACGGGCAGTAATCATAGAAAAGAATCCAGAAGCGCTTTTACAAAGAGTGCGTTTGATTAAGAATGCAAAAAAGGAAATTATTCTTTCTACTTTTGCATTTCAATCCGATGAAAGTGGAAAATTGATTTTAGGAGCACTGCATGATGCGGCAGACAGAGGTGTACATATTCGTCTGTTAGTAGATGGAATGGAGAGCTGGATTGATATGGAAGGAAATCCGTATTTCTATGGATTATCTTCCCATGAGAATGTTGAAATTAAACTGTATAATAAGGCCAATCCGTTGAAACCGTGGAAAATGATGGGTAGAATGCATGATAAATATTTGATTGCAGATGGAAAGAGATATATTCTTGGGGGAAGAAATATACACAATTATTTCCTGGGTGATTTTCCGGGACATAAGAACTATGACAGAGACGTGTTAGTGGTTTGCGATGAACCTGAGAAAGAAAATTCAGTTAACCAGTTGTCAGAGTATTTTGAAACCATATGGAATCAGAAAGACAGTGGTTATTTTCATAACAATAAAAAACTGGCAAATAGAAAATCTGTAAAGAACGCAGTTTTAGAGCTGCAGAACAGCTATCAGAAATATTTTGAGGAGAATAAGGAAAGAATCTGCGAGACCGATTATACGGACGAAACTTTTGAGACAGAAAAGATTACATTAGTGTCAAATCCTATTCACACAGGTTCCAAAGAACCAGTAGTGTGGTATCAGTTGGGAGAATTGATGAAAAATGCAAAAAATCGTGTGAAGATCCACACGCCATATATTATCTGTAATGATATGATGTATAATACATGGGAGGAGATTGCAGAGAACGTTTCAGATTTTTCTATCATGACAAATTCAGTTGCGAATAATAGGAATCCATTTGGGTCTGCCGATTATGCGAAAAACAGAAATAGAATCTTAAGTACAGGAATTAATATCTGGGAATATGAAGGCGGTTATTCATACCACGGAAAAAGTATTCTGATTGACGATGATCTGTCTGTAATCGGTTCCTTTAATATGGACATGAGAAGTGTATATCTGGATACGGAACTGATGCTTGTAATACGCAGTAAAGATATTAATAAACAGTTGGAAGAGGGCATGATGGAATATGAAAAAGTGTCCCGCCAGATATTAGAAGGCGGAACTTATAATGATCCATATCATGTAGAGCCAATCGAATTAACAAAGAAACGTCAGAGAAAAATATTTTTGGTACAGCATCTGCTTGGATGGGCAAGGTATCTGTTTTAATAAGGAGGAAGGAAAACGTGTTTCAAATATTGATTGTAGAAGATGATAAAGAATTAAGCCAGCTATTCCAAAAAGTGCTTGAGAAGAATGGATATCAAGTCAAAAGTGCATCGGATGGAGCACAGGCATTAGAAGTATTGGATAAGGAATATATTGATCTGATCATTTCTGATATTATGATGCCGGTTATGGATGGCTATGAACTGGTGTCAGAACTTCGTTCAGCAGGATATCAGATACCAGTGCTTATGATCACTGCGAAAGGTTCCTTTGATGATATGCGTCAGGGATTTTTTTCGGGAAGTGATGATTATATGGTAAAACCGGTAAATGTGAATGAAATGGTTTTAAGAGTCGGAGCACTGCTTCGCCGTGCACAGATATTGAATGAACACAAAATTGTGATCGGTTCAACAGAGTTTGATTATGATGCAATGACGGTTACAACTGATAAGGAAAGTCTTGTTTTACCTAAAAAACAATTCCTGCTTTTATATAAGCTTGCAGCTTCGCCAGGCAGAACATTTACAAAACAACAGTTGATGGATGAAGTATGGGGATATGAGACGGAGGCAGACCCACATACAATAGAGGTACATATAGGAAGACTCAGAGAGCGTTTTAAAGATAACCCAGATTTTGAAATCGTAACAATGCGTGGAATTGGATACAAGGTGGTGAAAAAATAATGGAACAAAAGAAAAAAAAAGGATTGCGGATCCGATCCTGTCTGACTGGTGCAATCTGGCTTGCACTTGTATTTTCAACAGTCATATCTGCTTTATTATTTGCTTTTTTGAATCATTTTTTTAATCTGCCGGGCAGCATACCTGTGCTTGGCTGGCTTTTGATTTTCAATACATTGATTGCAGGGCTGATCACTTCCTTTATCAATGCAAAGTTACTGGAACCAATTACCAGACTTAGTAAAGCAATGAAGGAAGTTTCTCAGGGAGATTTTGAACAGCATTTGGAAACGAACAGCCGTATAGCAGAAGTTGGAGAATCTTATCAAAGTTTTAACGTTATGACAAAAGAACTTCGTGCAACAGAGGTGCTGCAGATGGATTTTGTATCTAATGTTTCTCATGAGTTTAAGACCCCGATTAATGCCATTGAAGGATATACAATGCTGCTTCAGGGAGAAGAACTGTCTCCGGATCAAGAGGAATATGTAGAAAAAATCTTATTTAACACCCAAAGGCTTTCCGGATTGGTTGGTAATATTTTGCTGTTATCCAAGTTAGAGAATCAGAATATACCAATGAAAAAAACGGAATATCGTCTGGATGAACAGATCCGCCAGGCATTTCTTTCATTGGAAACAAAATGGACAGAAAAAGAAATTGGTTTTCAGGTAGAATTGGAGGAAGTTAAATATACTGGGAATGAAGGACTTTTTATGCATATCTGGATAAATCTTTTGGATAATGCGATTAAGTTCAGCCCTTCAAAGGGGACAATTACGATGTTTCTGAAACAAGAACAGGATTCTGTTAAGTTCATTCTGGAAGATGAAGGACCAGGAATAGAGGATGATGTAAAATCCAGAATATTTGACAAGTTCTATCAGGTAGATGGATCTCATAAAGCAGAAGGAAATGGCCTAGGTCTTGCACTTGTAAAACGGATTGTAGATAGTGCCGGAGGAACAATCAAAGCAGAAAACCGTGAATATGGTGGATGCAGATTTGTTATAGAGCTGCCAAAGCAGAAAGATGAGATTATATAGTTTTAAGATAAATTAGAAGATAGGAGGATTTATATGACATTTTATCAGGAGTTGCAGTTAAATCAGGCAGGTTCTAAAAAACTGTTGAAAAAGAGTGAAACACTAAAAGAAAAATTATATCATATGTGGGTATATCTGGTGAAGATAGCTGTTACAATGGCATTTTGTTTTTTCTTTGTTAGTATTTTCAGCACCCTATTTGGAAATGAGAACAGCATTGTAGGTGTAGTAGTCTTATTATGTCTCATGGTGTTTAGAAATGCGGATTTGGGGATCCACACCGGACAATCTACGATGCTTTTGGCTTTGTTCTTTGTAATTATGACTGTATGTCCGCATTTAGCAAATCAGTTTTCACCGGTATTGGGAATGCTGTTAAATATTGCGGCACTGGCTGTGTTGATTCTGTTCGGATGCCATAATCCACTCATGTTTAATCAATCTACATTGGTTCTTGGGTATCTGCTGCTATATGGTTATGATGTTACGGGAAAAAGCTATCAGATGCGATTAGTCGGAATGGCTTTAGGTGCAGCACTTACCTGCTTCGTATTTTATCGAAATCATAAAAACAGAACTTATAAAAGAAATCTGAAAGATTTGATACAAGAATTTGATATCACTTCTTCCAGAACAAAATGGCAGATATGTCAGATTTTATGCGTACCGATTGTCCTTTGCATTGCAGAACTTTGTAATATGCCACGTGCAATGTGGGCTGGTATTGCGGCCATGTCCGTGATTTTGCCGTTTATGGAAGATATGCACTACAGAGTCCGTAAAAGGATTGTCGGAAATATTGCAGGTGTTATATGTTTTACAGTATTATATTTTCTGCTTCCTTCGTCAATCTATGCATATATAGGAATTCTTGGTGGAATCGGTGTAGGATTTTCAGCACAATATGGCTGGCAGGCAGTATTTAACACATTTGGTGCTTTAGCCATTGCTGCAGAGACTTATGGACTACAAGGAGCGGTTAGTCTTAGAGTGATTCAAAATGTTTTTGGTGTTGTGTTTGCTTTAGCATTTTGTGTTATATTTTATTGGTTTATGTCTAAAAAAAAGGAAAGTGAGGTGACCGTACATGCAGAGTGAAGTGAATCAGGAAGAAAATTTGAATAGAATTATTACGGTTCCTAATCTTCTTTCTTTTTTTCGGCTTTGTCTGATTCCGGTAATTATATGGAGTTATTGTGTAAAGAAAAATCCTCTGTTAGCTGGTGAAATCTTATTGCTGTCTGGTCTTACGGATCTTGCTGATGGATATATCGCAAGAAGATTCCATAGGATTAGTAATTTAGGAAAAATACTTGATCCGGTGGCTGATAAGCTGACACAGGCAGCGATGTTAATCTGTCTGTTTACTCGTTTTCCGCATGTGCTTCTTTTAATCGTAATAATGGCAGGTAAAGAGTTGTATATGGTAGTCAGTGGATGTCTTGTGATACGAAAGACAGGAAAAGTATATGGTGCAGACTGGCATGGAAAGATAGTAACCTTTTTATTATATGGAACTGCAGCGGTGCATATTATATGGTTCCACATTACACCGATGGTATCAGATCTATTGATTGGTTTGTGCGCTATAATGATGGTCATATCGGTCGCTCTGTATATTATCCAGAATACCAGGACTCTTAAGGGAGAGACTGTATAAGCAATTTTATATTGCAATGACTAGAAAAATATTTAGGAGAAGATAGATATAAACAGTAAGTCAAACACACAAACTATGGAGTCTTTAGTCGGTTTAATAAAATTTTAGATTCTCTATTTACCAGGTTCTTCCACAGCTGATTGAACTCTGGGGACTGAATGTAAAAACGGATGTTGAATCTAAAAAAAGTTCGCCCAACTGAGCGTGAAATGACAACCCCATTGTTTCTGCTTCGATGTGTGCAGTTAGGCTTATCGATGGCAGATCTTGATATGCTGTCGATAGGTCTTATCAATGATATGTATGCAGAGAGCAGAAACGATGATTGCAAATATGCAGAACTAGCAACGCAGGAAGATTTCGACAAGTTTTAATGGTAATAATTATTAATAATATGTTATACTCAAATCAGTAAAGAGGTGATTATATGGTTAATAGCCATTTTATTCCTCAACTCATTTTGAGACATTTTTGTGAAGACGAAAAAATCCAGTATTATGATTTGAATTCAGGGAATATAGAGTCCAAGAGTACCAAATCAGTATTTTCCGAAAAAGGGTATTATCCTGAGAATATTGAGAAAGACTTATGTCACAAGATAGAGGTTCAGTTTGCTAATATATTGAACAACAAAATTCTTAAAGAAAACTACAATATTGCTTTAACATCAGAGGACTTATTAACAATAAAGAAGTATTTAATTATTACGACTTTAAGAGTTAAGGATGAAAATATGGAGCATAATCTCTGGTATAAGACCTTAAAAAGAGATGGATTTATTTTTGAGAATGACCCATTTAAGGATATATTCAGTGGTGATTTCTACGAAAACATGAATAAGATTTTAGAATGTCAAAATAAGGAAGAGTTGGTTAGGATAGCAAATAAAGGCGAGAACATGAATCTTTTTAATTATGTGAAAGATGTTGTTTTTTCGTATAATGTATTTGTAAGAACAAACAATAGTAAAGAGGATTTAATTATTACAGATAGAGGATGGGCTGCATATATGGGACCTATTGGTGTAAGAAAGATGAACGCACTAATGCAAAGTGGTCGGATTGAAGATGCTATGTTGCTTCAAATGGTATCACCGCAAGATTATGGTATATTTCCTTTATCAAGGAATATGGCAATAATTACAATGAGTCCTGCATATAAACAGCACTTAAAGGGTTCAGGTACAAGGATAATATATCCGCCACATGCCCCAACTTTATCTGCGTGTTTGGGATTTGGGAGTGAAGATACGATAGAACCACCTACAAATAAATTTTTAAAATCTGGTGCGATGGTGTATCAATATAAAATTAAACAGTTAGTAAAAAGAGATGTTATCTTTTTGAATTCATTGTTACTAGATTATGCGAATCAGTTTTTTGGCTATGCAAATGCAGATAAAGTAAGATCAAGTTTGAAGGAAAAGAATATTGATATTTAGTTGAGAGCATCAATCCTTAAGTGGGTTGGTGCTTTTTCTTGCTCGGAGAAATCCGAGCATTTTTATGTCAAAATTTAGGAGAGAGGAGGTGAGAATTCATGGCAAGCCGTATACAAGGAATTACCGTAGAAATTGGTGGTGATACAACCAAATTACAGAATGCCCTTAAAGGTGTGAATGGACAGATCAAGTCCACCCAGTCGAAGCTGAAGGATGTTAACAAACTGCTGAAACTGGATCCGGGCAATACGGAACTTCTGGCACAAAAACATAAACTGCTTGCTGAGGCCGTTGGTGAAACGAAAGAAAAACTGGCAACCTTAAAGACGGTAGCAGAACAGGCAAATACAGCACTTGCCAATGGAGAAATCTCACAGGAACAGTATGATGCCCTTCAAAGGGAAACCGTAGAGACGGAGCAGGATTTGAAGAACCTTGAAACACAGGCAAATCAGTCAGCTACGGCAGTCCAGAAGATAGCCACAGCCGGAGAAAAGTTAAAGACCACAGGAGATAACATTTCCTCTGCCGGACAGAAACTATTACCCGTTACAGCAGGGGTGACTGCTCTTGGAACCGCATCGGTTACTACGGCTGCCAATTTTGAATCTTCCATGTCACAGGTACAGGCAACAATGGGAATCACAAAAGATTCTATGTCAAAGGTAAACGGTCAGTCAGTGAATACAATGGATACCCTTTCTAAACTGGCAAAGAAGATGGGTGCAGAAACTGCATTCTCTGCATCAGAGTGTGCAGAGGCTCTTAATTATCTGGCTCTTGTAGGATATGACACACAGCAGATCTAGAAGGTTGGTTAGGTTTCCAACATTGACCTTGTGGTAACTTTGGACAGGAAAAGGAAACATAACAAGTAAAAATATCTGTTAATATAAAGAATACTACAGAATAAATTTAAACAGGTTTTACCGACAATGAAATGTTGGTAGAACCTGTTTTCAGTTTTGAGATGACCTGTGTTATAATGAATATTAATTTATTTATAGTTGCAAAAGAAAAAGGAGATGCATAACATGTGGTCTGTGACCAGAATAGATGAAGCAGATTATGGCTGCGAGGAGCGGATGCCCGGGGAACCGCTTCTGGTGCTGGTAACAATCGAAAGTGACGATGGCAGAATGTGCCGGTTTGAGTGTGCGGAGAACTGGCTCCTGCAACAGGGCATAGATGAGGGTGATGAATGGCCGGAGGATATTGAACAGGTGGAAGCGGACAGAGAACAAATTGACCGGATGAGCGAGTGGATGAACAAATACTATGAAGCCGTAGAGGAAATGGAAGACCTGTTTGATGCAGAGTGAATAAGTAAACGAAGAAAGACAGAAAAGAGAGGGCTTACCATGCAGATAATGAATGCAACAGAAGAAGATAAAGATGAACTGCTGGCTTTATACCATGCGATGATCGGGGGACCATGTGAGTGGAGCGAGACATACCCGGATGAGAACACGATCGCATTTGACCTTAAGAATGAAGACCTGTTTGTGATGAAGAACGATGCGGGAGAGATCATTGCGACGATCTCAATCGACCATGACGATGCCGTGGAGTCGCTCACCTGCTGGCATGAGGATCAGGCACCGTCGGGAGAATTGTCCAGACTCTGTGTAAGAAAGGATATGCAGGGACAGGGAATCGCAAAGCAGATGATGAATTATGCCGGTGATGTGTTGAAGAACAGGGGCATGAAAGGAATCCATATTTTGGTTCGGGAAGGCCATGTGGTAGCACTCTCGACATATGCAAAGATCGGGTTTAGAACTGTCGGGGAATGTGATCTGTTTGACAAACATTTCATTTGTATGGAGAAGAAATTCTAAGACAAATTACGGACATAAAAATTATATCAGTCAGGAAATATAGCACTGCGTTCCGGTGTTTGCCGCAACGCCTCAAACTCGCTATTTTCCTGACTTTTTTCCTGATTTTTCTTGTCTGAAACGCTTGTGGAATCAGGTGCTTTTTGATAGAATGACTGCAAATAACTTCCCTGGGGAGGGAAGCAGATGGAGGACAAAATTATGAGGAAAAAATTAGGGATTTTTCTAAGTTTATGGCTGTGTATCAGTATGATATGGTTGCCATTTGCCAGCACACAGGTAAGGGCTGCAGAAACCAACATGGCAACATTGAATTTTATCGGGGCATCTATTGAAAATGGAAAAGCGACCTTTGCTGTTGATGATGCCTATAAAGTAAGGCTGACATTATGTACGAGAGATATTGTTATGGACAGTTACACAAATTGTCCGATCAATGGAAATAACATGCAGATCGATCTGTCAGATAAAGAATATTATCTGAAAGCAACTACCGTTTTGGATGTTTCCTCGCCAGATGACCTGCTTGGAATCTCAAGTGTGAAACTTCAGTTATATATCAATGATGAATCGTATGATATCAGCTCGAATCCTTATGTAAAATTGGATACAAACCGTTTTAGCGGTAATCTGAATTTCAGAATAGAAAAAGTATCAACGCCTCCGAACCCCGGTTACCCGGATGATATTCAGATCATGGGAACCTATGATGGATTTGGAATGGAAATTTATCTGAATTCAGCGAAGATCGGAGCTGAGAGCAGTCAGATACAGGGAACTGGCAAGGGATATGCGTCCGGTGAAATCTATAATCTGCTCAGGATCCAACTGGCATTTGGAGATGGAGATATCGGGACGGTCACAGTAAATGGAAAGGCAATCACATTGCCGGAAGGAACGAAGGATACAGTGGAATTCACGATTGCGCCTGCCAGTGAATATGTGATCAAAGTTACAAAGAAGCCGACGATCATACCAAGAACTATTATATGGGCCAAAGATAAAACAGGTAATAATGGATTGAAAGATTATGAGCTGTTAAAGAATGGAACGCTTGAGATCCTTGAGATCAAAAATCCGGACGGAACATCGATTGGTTTAGATGGTGTTGAGCAGGACACCAATTATGGATGGGCAAGTGTTATACCGGGTTCAGAAATTATTCTCCGGGCAGTACCGGAATATGGATATCAGCTTGGATCGATAACGATAAATGGTCAGTCTTTAACGCCTTTGTCAGATGCATCTACATTTTCATATACAATGCCGGATGAAAATGTACATATCAGCGGCATATTTACAAAGGCAGAAGATCAGGTAGAGCTTAAGACAGATAAAGTGAAAAAAGCATTGATCCAGCTTGCAGAAAATGAGATCACGTCAGGAAACAATAGACTGACGATCAAGGATGCAGTTCTCACACAGCAACAGCTTGAGGCTTTTAAAAAGGCAGCAGGTGATTATCACATCACCGGGTATTTTGATATCAAGCTGGCACAGATCCTGTATAAGAATACAGTAGCAAATTTGTGGGTAAATAATATAGAGACATTGAAGAAACCGGCAAAGGTATCCCTTCAGATAGAAGCCGACTGGGAACCTGCAAACAGTGAGCTGGCAGTTATTCATGAGAAAAAGGATGGAACCTATGAGATTATTCCTGCTTCTTTTGATGTGGCAACTAAAATGGTGATGTTCCAGACAGATGGATTTTCAAATTATGCAATCGCATATAAGAAGGTTGAGACGACAACAGAGGATCAGACAGGAGCAACGACTGAGGATCCATCGGAGGATACGACCGGGGATGTAACAGAAGCTTCAACAGAAGAAACAACAGAACCGGAAACAGAGACCACAACCGGAGAGACAACAGAAGTTACGACGGAAAATTCTTCAGAGGGCACAACAACAGACCGTACAGAAGATGGAACAGGCAGCACGACACAGAGTGGTGATGGAGATACAACAGAAGTGAAAAAAGATGATAAGACAGCATCACCCAAGACAGGAGATGATATGAATCTGGCTGTGCTTTATATTCTGCTTGCAGTATCAGGAATGGGATGTCTGTATACGATCCGAAAACGGTAATCTGGTATTGGTAACAGGTATAGTAGTAGTTCTCTTATTTGAAAAATAATGTAGAACAAATTATGTAAATAATCTTGACTTTTATAAAATAACAGCGTTATAATAACACTGTTATTTTATATTGCATATAAATGCAAATACTGATCAAGGTGTGGTTTATGAGAAAAGAATCAGAAGGTGTAACGGAAAATTTACTTGTCAGTGCCAGAAAGGAATTCTTACAATATGGATTCCGTGATGCCAGCCTGCGGAGAATATCGGCAGACAGTGGTGTCAGCACGAATTCGATCTATACAAGATTTGGTGACAAGAGCGGATTGTTTACGGCAATTGTAAAAGAAGCCGCAGATGAGTTAATGGCGATTTATTCTGACAGCATAAAGAAAGCAGGAGAAGCGACAGATATCAGCCGGGCGGAGGATGCCGGAGATGAAGGAACGGATCTTGTACTGGAATATATTTACAGACATCAGGAAGAATTCAAACTGATCTTCTGCTGTTCGGCGGGAACAGAATATGAGACATATTTTGACAGGCTTGCGGCAAAGGAAGAATACTATTATAAACAGTTTGTGAAGCAGTTTTCGGATGGAGGACATCCGATAGATGATTTTTTTATCCATGTATATTGCAGGAACGGATGGCAGTATGTGTATGAACTCATCACACATGATAAGAGCTATGAAGAGGCAAAAGAATTTATGGCAAATGTCAGAGCATTTAACTATGCGGGCTGGCAGGCGGTGATCGGAATGAAGTTCTGATAATAGGGACTGTTGCATGAAATACAACATGCATCAGTCCTATAAAAATAAATATAGGTTAGCAAATACTAACTTTAGTAATAGGAGGTTAACTATGAAAGAAAAGAAACAAAGCGCATTTTCCAGACTCATGGGCATAGCAGGAGGGCATAAGTATTTTACCTATGCGTCCTGTGTTCTTGCGATCCTTTCTGCTTGGATCGCATTGATACCATTTTATGATATTTATCATTGCACATAGAATGCGTACGGTAGATGGTGTTGATAAGATCGTTGTGTTGAAGGATGGCGTAGTTGCGGAGCAGGGGACACCTGCGGACCTGAAAGTCAGGAACGGCATCTACAAGCATATGGTTGACCTCCAGTTACAGTCTGAGCAGTGGAAATACCAGTAGAGTGGTAGTATAAAAAATCAGGGGTTGGAGTGTATATATCTTTATTTCGCAGAGCACTTTCGTTCGATCATCATGTAACGGTACTAAGCTCCCACTTAACAGCGGATCGCTAAGGACCGACATTCTGATAGGTCTGCTACATAAAATATATATACTCCAACCCCTGATTTTTTTTACCATACCAATCGGTGGTATTTCCACTGCTCTATGTTAGTTTTGGTTTGAATGAGAATGAGTTGCAGTTTGGGTTAAAATAGGGTATGTTGAATATAGAATCGTGCAAAATATAGAGTAATGCAGAAATTTTGAATAAGAGAATGTATAATAAATTACAGGGCTACAGGAGGTTGGCGATTATGGCGAAGATTGATACCAGGGAGATACAGATACCATCGATATTAAAGGTGGAGAAAGATCTGCTCAGACGGATCGGGGGTTATCTTGCAGATGAGGGAATCTACAAGGTTGTGATCCTGTTTGGCAATGGGTTGATTGATATGTTTGGACATACGGTGATGGAGGGTATGTCAGACAGCGGTGTTGAGGTACTCCAATATATGGAGATGGATACCGTTCGGATCGACGATCTGGTGCAGCTTGCATTTTCATTCCCGAATACAGCACAGGCAGTGCTTGGTATCGGAGGCGGTAAGGTGGTTGATGCGGCCAAATATTGTGGCTTCTTAAGAAAACTGCCATTCATCAGTGTGCCGACATCGGCATCCAGTGATGGATTTTCCAGTGCCAGCGCATCTCTGATCGTGGAGGGACGACGCAAATCCGTACCGGCAGGGATCGCATATGGAATCTTTGCAGATATCGATGTGATAAAGGGGGCACCGGAGGCATTTCTGTTTTCCGGTATCGGTGATATGGTATCGAAGATCACGGCACTTTATGACTGGAATTTTGAAGAAGCACATGGACATGGTTCGGTAAATGACTTTGCGATGATGATATCGAAGAAGGCGGTCAACAGCTTTGTGCGGACACCGTTTAAAGACATTCACGATGAACGGTTTATCAAAGAACTATTAGATTCTCTTGCCATGAGCGGTGTGGCAAATGAGATTGCAGGAGACAGTGCGCCGACCAGTGGAAGTGAGCATCTGATATCACATGCATTGGATCAGATGTTGGAACGTCCGCAGCTTCATGGTATTCAGGTCGGAGTTGCAACATATCTGATGAGTGTTGTTCAGGATCACAGATATGAGCGGATCAATACGGTATTTACAGATACCGGATTCTGGGATTATGTGAAGACAGTCGGTATGAAGCGGGAAGATTTCATCCGTGCGATCGAAAAAGCACCGGCTATAAAACCATTCCGGTATACTTATCTTCACGAAGAACAGTACCGAAAGAAAGCGATAGAAGTATTGCAGTCAGACACGAAGCTGTCAGAGGTTTTACAGGCATAATTTGTGTCAGGGACGGATAAGCGAAGGAGGGAACAGTATGACATACGAACATTTTTTAGAGGAATACAGACGAAAACTCCGCACACCGGAGGAAGCGGTTTCCGTTGTAAAAGATGGTGACTGGGTGGATTATACCTGTTCACTTGGAAAGCCGGAGATCCTGGATCGTGCATTGGCGAAACGTAGAGACGAGCTGTTTGATGTTAAGATCCGTGGTAATCTGATCTCAGGACCGATCGCAGTTGCAGAATGTGATGAGAGTCAGGAGCATTTTACTTATCACAGCTGGCATTGTTCAGCATATGAGCGGTCGTTATGCGATCGTGGACTCTGTTATTATATTCCGATGGTATTTCATAATAATGCAGCATATTATGAGTATTTTCTTAAGGTAAATGTAGTTATGCTCAGTGTGTCACCGATGGATCGGCATGGATATTTTAATTATTCGGTCAATACCGGAGTGGCAGCACCAATCGTGCGTGCGGCAGATATCGTGATCGTAGAGATCAATGAGAATCTTCCGAAGGTTCGCGGCGGTTATGATGAGTGTATCCATATTTCGGATATTGATTATATCGTGGAAGGAGAGCATGAACCGTATCCGGATATGCTGATGCCGGAGCCGACTGCAGTTGATCGTAAGATTGCGGAACTGATCATTCCTTATATCGTGGATGGAGCAACCCTGCAGATCGGTATTGGAAGTATGCCGAATGCACTGGGTGATATCATTGCGGAGTCTGATCTGAAGGATCTTGGTATGCATACGGAGCTTTGCAGTGATGCATATCTGAAAATGTATCTGGCGGGAAAGCTCACGAACAAATACAAGCAGATCGATCGCGGAAAAGGAGTATTTGGTTGTGCGGTCGGAAGCAAGAACCTATATGATTGGATTGACGATAATCCGGGAGTTGCGGCATATCCGTTAGAGTACGTGAATCGTCCCGGAGTGATCGGTGAGATTGATAACATGGTTTCCATCAATAGCTGTGTTGCTGTTGATCTGTATGGTCAGGTGGCAGCGGAGAGTGCAGGTGTCAGACAGATATCCGGAACCGGTGGACAGCTGGATTTCCTCGTTGGTGCATCTGCATCTAAGGGAGGTAAAGCATTTATCTGCATGAGTTCTGTGTACAAGGACAGTAAAGGGGTGGTTCATTCAAGAATTCATCCACAGTTTAATGGAGATATCGTTACTTCTCCAAGAAGTCAGGTTTATTTTCTGGCAACAGAATATGGGGTTGTGAATCTGGAAGGCCGTTCAACATGGGAGCGGGCAGAGGCTCTGGTATCGATCGCACACCCTGATTTCAGAGATGAATTGATCAGGGAAGCGGAAGCAAGAAAGATTTGGCGGAGATCCGGCCGGAGATAGACGACGGATGGTGAAATTGATATATGTCATATATCAGATGGTTGATAACAGGGGGGCTAACTTAGAAGAAAGGCGAAGATAATGGTTGTGCATAGCTCCACTTTTCTTTTATAATGGCAGTATAATAATATACAGATATAAGAGGCAGAGATGAAGATAACATTAGCGGCTACATTACGTCATTATGATAAGAAAAATTTCATAAAGGATCTTCTTGCAGGTATTATTATCATGGCAGTATCCATTCCGATCTCCATGGGATATGCGCAGATTGCCGGACTTCCTGCGGTCTATGGACTGTATGGTTCGGTATTTCCAATCTTGATATTTGCCCTGTTCTCGACATCGCCTCAGTTTATTTTTGGAGTGGATGCAGCTCCGGCAGCCCTCATTGGGTCAGCGCTGTTAAGCCTTCATATAGAGAGTGGATCAGAGGAGGCAATGGCGGTAGTTCCGGTACTGACCTTCTTTGTGGCATTGTGGCTTCTGGCGTTTTATATTATGAAAGCAGGGAAACTGGTCAACTATATATCGGCACCGGTTATGGGCGGATTCATTACCGGAATCTGTACGACTATTATACTAATGCAGGTACCGAAGCTGATGGGAGGATCGGCAGGAACCGGAGAGTTTTTTGAGCTGGCAGAACATATTATAAAGACAGCCAAAGATATCAATTGGCAGTCGGTGGTACTGGGACTTGCGGCTCTTGTGCTATTGCTGATATGTAAGAAGCTGATCCCAAAATTCCCGATGGCGGTTCTTTTGATGATAGCCGGGGCAGGCATGACATACCTGCTTCCTATAGAGGACTGGGGTGTACAGACACTTGCATCTGTTGATACCGGACTCCCACGCTGGACGGTTCCGGATTTTAGTGTGATATCGATCCGTGAGGCTGTAACGATCAGCCTGTCGGTAGCAGTCGTTATAATGGCGGAGACACTTCTGGCGGAGAATAATTTTGCGCAGAAGAATGGTTACCGGATCAATGATAACCAGGAGATTCTGGCATTTTCAATGGGGAATTTCCTTGCGGCATTTACCGGTTGTTGTCCGATCAATGGCTCGGTATCAAGAACGGCAATGGGAGAACAGTATCAGGCAAAGACACAGCTTACCGGTATCATAGCAGGTCTTTCCATGATCGTTGTTCTGGTCTGTGCAACCGGATTTATCGGTTATCTTCCGGTTCCTGTGCTTACAGCCATTGTGATATCAGCGTTGCTTGGAGCAACGGAATTTGATCTTGCGGCAAGACTCTTTAAAGTCAGCCGTACAGAATGCCTGATCTTTTTCGGGGCATTCTTTGGTGTGCTGTTACTTGGCACGATCAACGGTGTATTGATCGGCATTCTTCTTTCGTTTACAGAGATGATCATACGGACAGCCAAGCCTGCAAGATGTTTCCTTGGAATCCAGCCGGGTCATAAGCATTTCCGGGATCTGAAGGAGAGCAGCCAGATCCATGCAATCTCCGGTGTACTGATCTATCGGTTCAGCAGCAATCTGTTCTTTGCGAATATACAGATCCTCCAGAGAGATATTGAAGATCATATCACGCCTGAGACAAAGGCGGTTATCATAGATGCCAGTGGAATCGGCAGTATCGATATAACAGCGGCTGACAGGATCGCCATGTTATATCAGTCGTTAAAGGATAAGGGAATCCGTTTCTACATGACAGAACATATCGCAGATGTGAATGAACAGCTGCGTAAGCTGGGACTTGGTTATCTGATTGAGGAAGGCTGTGTCAGACGAACAGTACATATTGCCTTAAAGGATATGGGAATTAAGCGACCATATCCATTAGAGGGTGATGTAGACAATCAGCCGAGAAGTGCGTCCAGAAAGCGTGCAGATAACAGGGTTCAGGAATTTGTCTGGGCGTTTGGAGCGGAGAGTGAAGATGAGATAGAGAAGCAGATCAGACTTCAGATCGAGCATTTGAAACAGACCGGAGATGTTGATGAGCTTTTGCATGGAAGCTGGTCACATATGGAAGCTATGGATGAGGATGAGTGGTTAGAGCATCTGGAAGAGCATCTGAAGGAGATCGTTCATATATCAGGTAAGGATGAGAAAACGATTGCCAGACGCTTCGAGGAGCATCGTAGAGAGATCCATGACCGTATTGCAAAGGAACATCCGGAGCTTGCGGAGAAGTTTAAAGAACGAAGACATTTGCTGGATGAGCATTTGAAAGAAAAACATCCTGAGGTTTATGAGTTGGTCGTAAAACTCCGGGAGAAAGATAATTAATAAAAATAACAAAATAATAATTCTGTCATATATTGTACTATACCTGAATATAAGAAAGGAAGAGAGCAATTTATGGCACAGTTTACCAATCAGGCACAGCTTCGCTATGGTAATTCCATAGCAAATTCCAATATAGCAGTCGGAGAACTGCTGGAGGTATTGTCAGCAAGCAAGACCGCAGTCAGAAAGACATATGGTCAGAATGATACCGTAACGTATATTATAACGGTTGTAAATTCCGGTACGACTGCATTTAATGGTCTGACAGTTACAGATAATCTGGGCGCATACACATTTGGAACAGAAACACTGACTCCGCTCACTTATATGGCTGATAGTGTGAAATATTATGTAAATGGAGTGCTTCAGTCAACACCGGTTGTTGTTGCAGAACCATCACTTGCAATTTCAGGACTGACAGTTCCTGCAGGGGGCAATATCACAGTTGCTTATGAGACAGAGGTGAATGCATTTGCACCGATGGATGCAGCAGGAACGATCACGAATACAGCAGTTGTATCCGGTGGTGGCATTACTCCGATCACGGTAACAGAGACGATCGGTACAGAGAGTACGCCGATCCTTACAATCACGAAGTCTGTAAGTCCGGTTCCTGTAACAGAAAACGGAACATTGACCTATACTTTCCTGATCCAGAATGCAGGAAGTGCACCGGCAGATATCGGAACCGATGCAGTGATAGTGGATACCTTTAATCCGCTTTTGTCAAACCTTGCAGTATCCTTTAATGGAACGGCATGGGCAGAGACAACAAACTATACCTATGATGAGACAACAGGAGTGTTTACAACGATTGCGGGTCAGATCACAGTTCCGGCTGCAACCTATACACAGAATCCGGCTACCGGTGTATGGACGGCGGATCCGGGTGTCAGTACATTGGTTGTAAAAGGTACGATCTAGGGATTTTCTGTATGCAGAATTGCGTTGAGCAGACAGACGAAAGTCTGTAGTGACATTATATAATATTGTAAGACTACAAAGGCGGCTGCTTCTTTGACCTGTAAGAAGCAGCCGCCTGTCTATAAATTACCCCTCATATGAATAAAGTTAACATCAAATGATGTAACAATAAAAACAATTAAATATTACCATGCTGATGTACAAAAAACCAGAAGTGGCATTTATAAAGTTGAATCTGCCACTCGATTTTCATTTTCAGAAATCAGCTTTTGTATCTCATTTCTGATAAGGGTATTATCTAAAACATAATCTTCAAAATCTACCGAGTGAAAGGTATAGGTTAAAGCATGAATAATATCCGGATCAGATACACAGATAATAAAATCCAGTTCTTTATTTGGAACAAGCAGGGCGTACTGATCCGTATATAAAAGAAATGCCCAGTTATCCGATACCGGAATTTTTTCGGTATCAAGGACAAAGAGGTTCCGGTCAAGCCGTGCTTTTAACTGTTCCAGAGCATTGATAATATCCGGCGTATCTGCTTCCACATAGAACCCGGATTCGTAAATCACATGATTTCTTGCAAATTCCCGGATGCCGTCCAGTGTGATGCCCTCACTGGCATTCATTTGCTGCATGAAATGAAAATGCTGTTTTAGGGTTTCCTTGAATTCTTCAGGAACATATTTCTCAACCAGATCATCGGTCACCATCAGGCAGGCACCGGGATGCTTCTGGATAAAGATCACTTCTTCTGCAGGAATGGATCTTGCCTGAAACTGTGGAAGCTCCTTCTGGCTGAAGCTGGAAAGAAATGGTTTCGCATGGTCAAATACGGAAGCAAATTCTTTACGCATAAATCCGATAAGGCTCGGATCGGTCAACAGACAGCCTTTGTTGGCATCGGCATTTAGCAGGAGACTGGCATCATCCGTTATGATATAGAACGGGAAAAGTACACCGGAGTTCTTGCTGACTTTTTGTTCATTGGAATAATAGTAAATGTTATAGGTGATGTTGGTCCCCTTTGTAAGAATCGATTCTAACAGAGTGGCAAATCCGTCCAGTTTTTCAGTGATGTCATCCGGATTTTTTGTTTGGAAATGCAGTATCTGGGAAATTGTTGCATTTTGAAATTTCCCAGAAGTGATAAGTGAGTGAATGTTGGAAAACAGTTTGATCCGTGATGACAGGTCGAACGGAAGTGATACCTGTAAGTGATTGTTTTCTTTTTTGCTGGCGTGTATTAAGAATTTAGTCAGACCACAGATGATCTCATCCGTGGAGTGATAAAGTATAGTTCCTGTGGTAGCCTGTGACTGATCTGTATCAATCGGATTATCAGGTAGTTTATTTTGTAATTCCTGTGAGCGGGAAGGTGTCTGGTTGTTAGATGCATTGGTATCTATATATGGAGAACCAATCACCCTCAGACATTTCTCTGTGAATTTCAGGTAATGATAATTGGTCTCGCCCAGCCGTTCCAGATAAAAGGCATCATATAAAGCCATCTCATCGGTAGCAGATATATCAAGCTGGCGGATAATACTTGTAATCTGATCTTTTGTGGGAATACGTTTGCCGCTCAAGATCTGATAGAAGCTTGAACGGTCGATCCCGGTTTCATTGATCAGAGAATTTTTCGTTACGGATTGTGAATCGATGATTGAATTTAATAATGAATGAAATGACATGCAGTTATACCGGCAATAACTTTAGATTAGTAAAACATGGAAGTAAATATGTAATGTTAAGCCGATCTTCCTCCTAACAATAGTATTTACATCTGTATAGTTTAACTGAAAACGTAATATGTGTCAACATCATTGCGTGCAACAAGAGAAGACAAGTGTAGTTTTCTACTGATTCAACAAGAGCTGGGAGTATAAATCATACTGCATATTTGTTGGCTATAAGAAAAACTTATAGCCAGTCAAATATATATCCTATAACTTAAATAGGATATAATGGTTGACAACCGGAAAAACGGACGCTATAATCATGAAACATGAAAGGAACAAAACAGATAAAACATATCAATATAGTATGAAAAGTTCCTGAGAATAAATCACAGAGAATTTACAAGGAGGATAAGCATATGGGCTCAGAAAGAATCATGACAACTGCAAAGAACAATATGTGTTGCTGCCGGATGATGTGTGATTGTATGGCGTTTATTTCATATGCTTTGAACACCTGATTTGTTAGATATGTAGTATTGTTTATCATATAACAAAGGGCAGTTGTCATAAGCATATGATGACTGCCTTTTGTTATGCGGCAGGATGGTATCTATTACATGGATAAAGTAGAAGACTGTCTGATTTATAATAGGAAAAGAACTTGAAAGGGGAGAACAATATGGCAATTATTCAGATCGAGCATGTGTCGAAGACGTTTCAGACCAAAGACGGAACGATCGATGCTTTAAAGGATGTATCACTGAATATTGAAGCTGGCGACATTTATGGAATCATCGGAATGTCCGGTGCAGGGAAAAGTACTCTGGTACGATGTATCAATCATATAGAAGTGCCGACATCGGGAACGGTTGTGGTACAGGATAAGGAGCTTGGAGATCTGTCAGATAAAGAGCTTCGTAAACAGAGAGAACATATCGGTATGATCTTCCAGCATTTTAATCTGCTGATGCAGAAATCGGTTCTTGATAATGTATGTTTTCCACTGTTCATTCAGGGAAAATCAAAGGCAGAGGCGAGAAAGAAAGCATATGAACTGTTAGAAATCGTTGGTTTGCGGGATCGTGCAAAAGCATATCCTTCACAGTTGTCCGGTGGGCAGAAGCAGAGAGTTGCGATTGCAAGAGCACTTGCATCCGATCCGCAGATCCTGCTTTGTGATGAGGCAACCAGTGCACTTGATCCACAGACGACATCGTCGATTCTGGAACTGTTAAAGGATATCAACCAGAGATTTGGAATCACGATCGTTGTGATCACTCACCAGATGGCAGTTGTCCGTGAAATCTGTAATCAGGTAGCGATCATGAAGGATGGTCAGGTCGTTGAGCATGGCAGAACGATTGATATCTTTAATCATCCAAAGTCCGAAGTAGCCAGAGAGCTGTTACAGAAGGACGAAGGAAATGCCACAGAGCCGAAGTCATTAAAGACAACTGACCGCATAAAGAATGGAACCAGAATCCGAATCGTATACACGGAGAATTCAGCATTTGAACCGGTAATTGCAAATATGATCCTGACATTTAAGGAGCCGGTCAATATCTTAAAAGCAGCGACAAAGAATGTCGGAGGAGTGGCGAAGGGTGAAATGATACTTGAGCTTCCGAAGGGTTCAACAAATGTTGCAGCGATGGAACAGTACCTGAAAGAACGGGGACTGGAGCTTGAAGAATTAAGTAACAATGTGAATGGAGGTGAGGAACATGTGGACGGAACAAATTAGAGAAATGATCTTAAATGGTATCTTAGAGACACTTTATATGACTGTTGTTTCTACATTGTTTGGATATGTATTCGGACTTCCGATGGGCGTGCTCCTCTGTATCAGCGATAAAGACGGACTGAAACCGCATCCGGTTTTGTATAAGATTCTTGATTTTATCGCAAATATCGTTCGAAGCGTACCATTCCTGATCCTGTTGATCTTATTGATCCCATTTACCAGATTTCTTCTTGGTAAGAGTTACGGATCAACAGCAACGATCGTACCGCTTACGGTAGCAGCTATTCCGTTTATCGCAAGAATGGTAGAGTCATCCTTGAAGGAAGTTGACAACGGAGTTGTTGAGGCTGCCCGTGCAATGGGTGCGGGAACGATGCGGATCATCCTTCGTGTGCTCCTTGTAGAGGCAAGAACATCGCTGATCACCGGAGCAACGATCGCGATCGGAACCATCCTTGGTTATTCTGCGATGGCAGGCGCAGTCGGAGGTGGTGGACTTGGTGATATCGCAGTCCGCTATGGATATTATAGATACCAGACAGATATCATGATCGTGACAGTTATCTTACTGATCGTGATCGTTCAGATCTTCCAGTCAGTCGGAATGCTGATCGCAAACCGATTAGACCGGAGAAAATCATAATCAGATAAACCCTGACCATGACAGCCGGATCAGTACCGGAGTGTTATTGGCGGTTTACAAACAGATGTCAGGAAAGTGCACACCGGGCATCCGATATATAAAAATGAAAAGAAAAAATAAAGAAAGAGAGGAATCTTCCATGAAAAAGACATTTAAGAAATTATTAGCACTTACATTAACAGGCGTATTAGTAGCAGGAGCCCTTTCAGGCTGCGGCAAGAAAGAAGATAAAGACAGCAAAACAGATTCAAAGACAATTACGATTGCAGCATCTGCAACACCACATGCTGAGATTCTTGAGTATGCAAAGACAGCATTAAAGGAAAAAGGATATGATCTTCAGGTTACAGTATTTGATGATTATGTAAAGCCAAATGAGGTTGTAGAAAGCGGCGAGTTCGATGCAAACTACTTCCAGCATGTTCCATACCTTGAGAGCTTCAATGAAGAAAAAGGTACACACCTTGTAGTTGCAGGCAAGATCCACTATGAGCCATTCGGTATCTATCCGGGTACAAAGAAAAGCTTAGACGAGATCGCTGATGGTGATTCTATCGCAGTTCCGAATGATACAACAAATGAAGCAAGAGCCCTTCTGTTATTACAGGACAACGGAATCATCAAGTTAAAAGATGGCGCAGGTATCAATGCAACTGTTAATGATATCGAAGAAAACCCACACAATGTAGAAATCGTTGAACTTGAGGCAGCACAGGTTGCCAGAGTTGTAAACGAGACAGCGTATGTCGTTTTAAATGGTAACTATGCACTTGCAGCAGGCTTCTCAGTAGGAAAAGATGCTCTTGCATATGAGCAGAATGATTCAGAAGCAGCTAAGACCTATGTAAACGTTATCGCTGTTAAGGAAGGCAACGAAAACAACGAAGCAATCAAGGCACTCGTTGACGTATTAAAGTCTGACGACGTAAAGAACTACATCAAAGAAACTTACGATGGAGCAGTTCTTCCTTACGAAGAGTAAGCCGCTCGCATCCCGTAATAAAATACCCTGAGACAGATATGGTGAAAAACTCATTTCGTATTCTATAAAGTTCGTGCACTGATTTGTCAGCAGTCGCCCTAACTCACCCTGACGGGTTCAGACAAGGGCTTGGTGCTGACAGTTAGCACAAACTTTATCACGAATACTACATGAATGTTTTTCACCATATCTGTTTCAGGGCTTTTTTATTACGGGATGCTAGTTGCATTTCAGCCATGTGAGCTGAATAGAATATGTGATGTTTCCTTCTTAGCTGCCTAATGGCTTTTTTGTATCATAAATTGTTGTGCTGCATTTCTACTTCCTGTAAGGAAGAGCTGCAGTTAGTAATAATAGACATAGGCAAAGCTTTACGGTGTTAGTTGGTATATACTTTAGAGCACAGACTTTAAGGAATGTATTTGCGATATTCACTTCAATTTCGTGGTTGTGAGATGCTGGTCCGTTGGTCTTTCTTGCGAGAAACAGAAAACTATAATAACAATACAAACAAGAAAAAGGAATTAGGCAAATAAGAAGAAAAATGTTCATAGTATTTTTGTAATGAAGCTTGCGCTAACTGTCAGCACCAAGCCCTTGTCTGAACCCTTTAGGGTGAGTTAGGGCGACTGCTGACAAATCAGTGCGCAAGCTGAATAAAAAATACATGAATTTTTCTCTTATTGCTCTAATGGCTTTTTATAGTTTGGATTGTTAATAGTAATTATTCCTCGCAAAAAAGACCAACGGGCTAGCATCTTGTAATAAAATACCCTGAAACAAATATGGTGAAAAATTTGGGGTGTATGCTATAATAATGCCGACAGACAGCTGGGCAGTGTGGTTGCCTGTTGGGTAAATATAGGCGATAAAAGGAGCCGGTAGAGAGCGTTATGAAAAAGATTTTTATTGTGGAAGATGATAAGAGCATATGCATGGAGCTTGTTGAGATTTTGGAGAACGAAGGCTATGCAGCATCCTATCTGACTGATTTTGAACATTCAAAAGAGGAGATTCTGGCAGCGAGGGCAGATCTGATTTTGATGGATATTAATATTCCGGGCATAAATGGCAGAAATCTGTTAAAGGAGATTCGGAAGGAATCGGATATCCCGGTTATTATGGTGACTAGTCGTACATCAGAGATGGACGAGGTTCTGTCGATGAGCTATGGGGCAGATGATTATATCACGAAGCCGTATAATCCGACGATCCTGTTGCTGCGGATCGCAGCAGTGCTGAAACGGATGGAGGGAAGCCAGAATGCAGCATCCTATCGTGGAGCAGAGGTGAATTTCAGCAAAGGGACAATCCGGCTTGGTGAGAAAGAACAGGTTCTGACGAAGAATGAGATGATCATTTTCCAACGGCTGTTAAGCAGTAAGGACAAAATCGTATCCAGAGATGAGATCATGACAGATCTCTGGGATAATGAAGAATATGTAAATGATAATGCACTTACGGTTAATATCAGCAGGCTTCGGACAAAGCTTGCGGAGCTTGGACTGCCGGATGCGATCGAGACAAGAAAGAAACAGGGGTATCGTCTGATATGAGAATTTGTGAATATATAAAAGATAAAGCGGGTATTCTGATCGGTTATCTGTTATTTATAGCGATCATGTTAATTGCTTTTCGTGCGATGCGGACACCAGGGGAGTTGACGGTGATCTTTCTTGTGCTGACAGTTTTGCTTCTGGTAACTGTCATATTAACAGACTATATAAAACGCAGACATTTCTATAATTCCCTTTATGCACATATGGAGCAGTTGGATCAGAAATATCTGGTCATGGATACGTTAGAGGAGCCGGGTTTCTATGAGGGAAAGCTGGTCTATGAGGCGTTATATGAGATCAACAAATCCATGACAGAGCATGTGAAGGAGTACCGGCAGAGTGTAGATGATTTCAAGGATTTTATCGAAATATGGGTGCATGAGATCAAACTGCCGATCGCAAGTCTGGTACTGATGTGCCACAATAATCAGGATAAGATACCGAAGAAATACGAAGATCAGGTGAATCGTCTGGATGCATATGCCGATCAGGTGCTGTATTATGTCCGGGCAGAGCATGCGAGCAAAGATTATCGGTTTGATTCAGTGCGAATCAAGTCGGTTGTGAATAAAGTGGCGTTGAAGAATAAAGATATGTTGCTGGAGAGTGCCATTTGTCTGGATGTGCATGACGTTGATGTCAGCGTTACGACAGATGCCAAATGGCTGGAATTCATGATAAACCAGATCATGAGCAATAGCATCAAATATATGAAGCCGGATGAGGATCGGCAGATCCGGATCTGGGCGACAAAAGCAGGTGACGATATCACACTCCATATCAGAGATAATGGAATCGGAATTTCCGAAGCAGACCTTCCTCGCGTTTGCGAAAAATCGTTCACCGGCGAGAACGGACGTCGTTTTGCCAAGTCAACAGGTATGGGCTTATATATCGTAAAAGGTCTGTGCGACCAGCTAGGACACCATCTTACCATCACTTCCAAAGAAAATATCGGAACAGACGTCGCTGTAACCTTTGGCGGAAACGACTATTATCTGGTGGATGAATAAAACTATACTTTACCATGTGCCCCTTATCTGACAGACAGATAAAAAATGCCCAATGTCTTAACCTTACAAAACTGTAACCTTCTGTAACATAAGAAAAACGACACTCTCCCTTGAAAACGATATACTTACACTTGTAAACAGGAGATGAGGTGTTGACAGGATCAACAACTCTTAACTCAGTTATTAATAGAAAATGGTGTGTGGGTAAATCGTTTTAGTATTTCGTGGATGTTTTTATGGGGCTGTTGTTCTGACAGTGAGCAATCCCTAAAATCCATAGAGCAGCCGACTGAGTGTTCTGCTATCCTGTGCCATGTCGTCGGAGCAATGGTTTTATCGCGACAGAGACATGTGCAGATAGGATGGCAGAACATGAGGAAAGGCAAACGTGATTTTACGGGATGCTCACTGGTGGAACAATGGTCACAAAAAACATGTAAGTGTTACCTGAACGATTTAGTCACACACCGGATAGCAAGGAGAGATAAAAGTGGAAACAATTTTAAAGATTGAGAATATCGAAAAGTATTACGGCAACAAATCCAACATTACAAAAGCCATTGATAACATTTCATTTAGTGTAGAAAAAGGTGAGTACGTTGCGATCATGGGAGCATCCGGAAGTGGAAAGACGACACTGCTTAACTGCATTTCCACCATAGACCGTGTCAGCAGCGGTCATATCTATGTAGGAAGAGATGATATCACAAAGCTTCGCGGCAACCAGTTGAATCGCTTCCGCCGGGAAGAACTGGGATTTATCTTTCAGGATTTCAACCTGTTAGATACACTGACAGCATATGAGAACATTGCATTGGCATTATCGATACAGAACACTCCTGCAAAGAAGATTGATGAAAAGATAAAGAAGATCGCAAAGGAGCTTGCCATCGAAGAAGTCCTGAATAAATATCCATATCAGATGTCCGGTGGTCAGAAACAGAGAGTGGCATCTGCGAGAGCGATCATTACGAACCCGAAGCTGATCCTTGCCGATGAACCGACCGGAGCACTGGATTCCAAATCCGCAAAGCTGTTGCTTGAAAGTCTGAAACATCTGAATGAAGAACTGTCAGCTACGATTCTGATGGTAACACATGATTCCTTTACCGCAAGTTATGCCGGTCGCATCCTGTTCATCAAGGACGGTAAAGTATTCCATGAACTTCGCCGTGGAGCAGACAGCCGAAAAGAATTCTTCAACAAGATCATAGATGTCGTAACTTTACTTGGAGGTGACTTAAATGACGCTCTTTAAGTTATCCCTTAGTAATATGAAGAAAAGCCTGAAGGACTATGCAATCTATTTCTTCACTTTAGTTCTTGGCGTAGCAATCTTCTATATTTTTAATGCGATCGAGACACAGACAGCAATGATGAGGATCTCCAAAGATACCAGAGAAATTGTAGAGCTGATGGCAAATATCATTTCCGGTGTCAGCGTATTCATTGCATTTGTGCTTGGTTTCCTGATTATATATGCCAGCCGATTCCTGATGAAACGGCGTAACAAAGAATTTGGATTGTATCTGCTGCTTGGAATGGGCAAATGGAAGGTGTCAAAGATGCTGTTTATTGAGACACTGATCATCGGTCTGGTTTCACTTGGCGTTGGACTTCTTTCCGGTATCGGGATTTCCCAGCTTACCAGTCTGTTAGTTGCAAATATGTTCGAAGCGGATATGTCATCATATAATTTTGTATTTTCAAGTCCCGCATTTGTAAAAACCTGTTTCTATTTTGCCATCATCTATGTGGTTGTGATCCTGTTTAATACGATTGCAATCGGACGATGCAAATTGATCGATCTGTTCCAGAGGGGAAGAAAATCAGAGACTGTTAAGATGAAAAATCCGTGGATATCGGTATTTGTATTTCTTCTTTCCGTAGCAGGACTTGGATATGCATATTACTATATTAATTCAAATACAACAGATCTCTATATGAAAGATATCTATTTCTGTATCGGACTTGGATGCGTCTGCACATTTTTGTTTTTCTGGTCGATTTCCGGTATGTTGTTCCGGTTAGTTTCTTCCGTGAAGCGTGTTTATTATAAAGGACTGAATTCATTTGTCATCCGTCAGATGAGCAGTCGTGTAAATACAAATGTACTGTCAATCTCGATCATTTGTATTATGTTATTTGTTACGATCTGTGTGCTGACTTCGGCGCTTACGATCCGAAATGGTTTGAATGAGGGGTTAAGAAGGTATGCTACCGTTGATGTAAATATTACCAGACAGGTAAGAAGTTCTGATTATGATGTTGCAGCCGGTAAGGGTGCGGATGAGGATGCTTACTATGATCCGACATGGGATAAACGCGATATTTGCGATATATATAAGGAACATGGAATTGATTTGCCGTCTATGTTTTCAGCCTATGAAGATGTGTATATATATTCACTGCCGGATTGCACATACGGGGATACATTCAGTGAACAGGCAAAGGATGCGTTCCTTGGTGACCAGCCGATGTATGGCATGATGGATATCATGGAAAATGTCATGACAGTGTCCGATTATAATCGTGTGGCAAAGCTGTGTGGTTTTGAAGCTGTGTCGATCAAAGATGATGAATATGGAATCGTGGCGAATTATAAGCAGATGGTGAAATACAGAGATATGTCATTGCAGGCCGGTACAACGATTCAGGTAAATGGTTATGAGCTGAAGCCGGGAATGAGCAAATGTCAGGCCGGTGATGTCCAGATCTCAACGCAGGCCATTAATATCGGTATCATTATTGTGCCGGATGGGGTGCTTACAGGAGTAACTCCGATCTCTGAAAGCTTGCTTGCAATCTATAATACGACCGATACGGATAAGATCATGGCGAGAAATGAACATATTAATCTGGATGATGACTCGGATGTCAGGCTGAGTCTGAATACAAAAGAAAATGTAAAAGCTGCCAGTATCGGACTGGGTGCGATCGCATCCTTTATCGGCTTATATATTGGAATGATCTTCCTGATCTCCGGCGCAGCGATCCTCGCATTAAAGGAATTGTCAGAAAGCACCGATAATGTGGAACGATATAAGATGCTTCGAAAACTAGGGGTGGATCAGAAGATGATCAATCATGCGTTATTTGCACAGATGGGTCTGTTCTTCCTGTTCCCGCTTGCACTTGCAGTCATTCATTCGATATTTGGATTGAAATTCAGCAGACAGATCCTTTCGCTGATGGGAACCGATGACATGGGAGCAGCCATGCTTATGACCGTTGTTGTTCTGGTTGTGATCTATGGCGGATATTTCCTGATCACCTATTTCAGTGGCAGAAAGATCATCAGTGAGCAGTAGGGTTTCCTTGACGATGACAATATCTCGCGGTATAATTGGGGGCAGGATTATCGAACGAAGAAATGAAGGAGACTTTTTAAGATGAGTAGAATTATTTTAACCGGTGACCGCCCTACAGGACGACTTCACGTTGGACATTATGTTGGTTCCCTTTCTGAGCGTGTAAAGCTTCAGAATTCAGGAAACTATGACGAGATATATATAATGATCGCAGATGCACAGGCACTTACAGATAATGCCGAGCATCCGGAGAAGGTAAGACAGAACATTATCCAGGTTGCACTTGATTATCTGGCATGTGGGATCGATCCTGAGAAATCAACGATCTTCATTCAGTCCATGGTTCCGGAACTGACAGAATTATCTTTCTATTATATGAATCTCGTTACAGTATCTCGTGTACAGAGAAATCCTACTGTAAAATCCGAGATCAAGATGCGTAATTTTGAAGCAAGTATTCCGGTTGGATTCTTCTGCTATCCGATCAGTCAGGCAGCAGATATCACGGCTTTCCGTGCAACAGAAGTGCCGGTTGGTGAAGATCAGCTTCCTATGCTGGAACAGTGCAAGGAGATCGTTCACAAATTCAATTCCGTATATGGCGAAACTCTGACAGATCCTGAGATCGTATTACCGTCTAACAAAGCGTGTCTCAGACTTCCGGGTATCGATGGAAAAGCAAAGATGAGCAAATCTCTTGGCAACTGCATCTATCTTTCGGATGAAGCAGATGAAGTAAAGAAGAAGGTTATGTCCATGTATACAGATCCAAATCATATCCGTGTGGAGGATCCGGGACAGATCGAGGGAAATTCCGTATTTACATATCTGGATGCATTCTGTCGTCCGGAGCATTTTGAACAGTTCCTGCCGGATTATAAGAATCTGGATGAACTGAAGGAGCATTACAGCCGTGGTGGTCTTGGTGATGTTAAGGTGAAGAAGTTCCTGAACAATGTATTACAGGCAGAGCTTACACCGATCCGTGAACGTCGTAAGATGTGGGAGAGCCGTATTCCGGATGTTCTTGACATCTTAAAGGCAGGAAGCGAGGCTGCACAGAAGAAAGCAGCAGCAACTCTTCATGATGTACGTTCTGCTATGAAGATCAATTACTTTGATGCAGACGGGCTGGAGAATGATTATAAATAAAATTGACAGACATAAGAGGACGGTCGTGAAAACGGCCGTCCTTTTGTCGTACAGCAAAAAGTTGGAAAAGTTGCAAAAATGGGGCATAATAAGGTTGGAAAAGTTGCAAAAATAAGGCATAATATGGGTGGAAAAGTTGCAAAAAATGTTCCTGGATCAGATGAAGTTAGAGCGAACGATATATAAACTAGATCTGATAGGTTTACAGGGGTAAAATAAATATATGGGGAGACACCGGATATGAAAAAGACGATTTTATTATTAGGGGCAGTTGGAGTGCTTATGATGACAGGGTGTGCCGATGAAGGTATCACGACAGATTATGGAGAATGGGTAGCTACATCCGAATACAGTATGGATGGAACAACTGAGAATTACCGGACAATAGAAGTAGATGCGACAGCGGAGAAGACAGAAGCAGCATCAGAAAAAGAAGCGGGGGGAAGTTCAGATCATATGAATACACAGAAAAAAGACAGCACAACAGAAAAGACAGATGGGACAGAGGAAGCGAGATATTCGTGCGAGAATTATACATTTTATAGAGTAAATGATGATGTGGACCTGGCAGGCAGTTATTTGTTGTTAAATGTATATGAGGACGAAGCACTTGCAGAATATCATGGTCTGTTCATTGGTCAGATCGTTACATTATTTGGCGATAAGGAGACAACCGAGAATAATGAGGAGTTACTGGACTATACGATCGCGGCAGAAGATAAGGATGGTAAGGTGATCTATCTGACTTTATATTATGGGGCGTCAGGACCGGCGATCGGTGGCTTTGATGGTGACGAATATATGGCGGCTGCAGAAGAGCTGGAGAAGCTTGTCAGAACGACAGAGCCGATTGACTATGAGTGCACCAGTGTCTATGAGGATCTCGGCATGACGATCCGAATGGGCACCAGAAATGGACGGGGTTTTTATGAAACCGAGATGCCGGAAGGTATGGAAGACTTTTATAATGATATGTATTAATGAAAGACAATCGGATAAAAAGAAAACTGTATGAAACACATACAATAAGGTATAATGAATACAGACAGACCAATGCATATATAAGACAGTGGATTGATAATGGAAAAGAAATAAAAAATAATTTTGAAAGCGAAAGGACAAAGAAATATGTACAAGAATATTGAAAAAAAGACAAAATTATTATTAAAGGATCAGGTAGAATATCAGGAGGGACAGGTAGTTAGCAAGACACTCGTTCAGAATGACTATGTAAGCGTGACTGTTTTCTCATTTGACAAAGGCGAGGAAATCTCTACACATGCATCCGGCGGAGATGCAATGGTAACTGTCCTTGATGGTACAGGACGTTTTACCGTAGGCGGTGAGATATTCATCTTAACAGAGGGTGAGACACTCATTATGCCAAAGGATGTTCCACATGCTGTATATGGCGAAGAACAGTTCAAGATGTTATTGACTGTATCTTTCTAAGCCTGAATTATTTGGGAGATTTTGTTGTTATGGATATTGAAATCTACAATCGTTGGGAAAAGATGTTGAAATTAAGAGAGGAACTGCTTGCTGTTGATGAAGACAGAATGGCTGGAAGAAAAGGCTATATGCTTGATGAACTGGATGTATACCTTGATAATGTGATTGGAGAAGTATAGTATATGTGGACTATATGACTAAACTATAAATTTGCCGAAATGTTCGGGGATGAGAAAAGATATCCTTCAAAATCTATAGCTGAGGTAGCTAATATTTGTAGAGGGGCTTCTCCAAGACCAATATCAGATTATTTGACTGAAGATGTAAATGGAGTAAATTGGATAAAAATTGGTGATATATCAATTGATGATATATATGTCACACATACGGCTGAAAAAATCACTAAGGAAGGAGCCAAAAAAACAAGGTATGTTACACCAGGGGATTTTATTCTTTCAAATTCCATGTCATTTGGTAGACCATATATTCTAGGTATTGAAGGATGCGTTCATGATGGTTGGTTGATAATATCTGATTATCAAGAATCATTAAACACATTATTCTTTTATTATGAGTTGAGAGCAAATCAAGTGCAGTCTCAGTTTAATGCTTTAGCAAATGGTACAACTGTGGAAAATCTTAATACAGATCTTGTTAAGGGTGTTAATATAATTGTTCCATCCATTGAATTACAAAATGAGTTTGCTGATTGTGCCCAGTTTTGCGACAAATTGAAATTTGAAGTACAAAAATTAGTAAAAAATCACTTGAAATATATATATATAAAATTTCCACTAGAGTAAATCGATACTCTAGTGGAACCATTATACTTTTGAGTTTTGCTTGAAGATATTCAAAAGCGGGTTTTCTTATAATCTCTAAGTGAAGGCTTCCTTAAGCATCCTCTTTTGTGTATTCCACGGTTCCAAACGGATGATGTGGTGGGGCGTAAATGGTAGACAGCCTGAGCGGACATTTGCCTGTGTTCTTGATGTTGTGTCATGTTCTGGCAGGAACGAATACGGCATCACCTTTACACATACGCTGCTCACAGTTCAGATTGTGTGGGCAGTTTCCTGTCATGACCATAGCATTTCCTTTTTCAACACGGATGAGCTGATCCATGTCCGGATGAAGTTTTGCACCGATATCGCGGCAAGGCGGAATGCTCATTAAGGTCATTTGCAAATGACAGCCGGTCCAGAGTGCCGTACGATAGCACTTATTCTGCTCTGCCATTTCCTGAATATTTGTTACCTGTCTCCCCTGCTGCCTCCCACGCCCCCCCTGCTGTAAGTACATTGCGAGTATTTCGTCGTGAGCTGCACATTGCCAGTAAATACGGGTGCGTGTCTGAGCCGAAGGCGAGTTCGCACAGGAGTATTTACGAATAAGGCATGTGAAGCGAACAGAAAACGCAGCAAGTACTTACAGCAGGGGGGCGTGGGAGGCGGCAGGGGAGACAGGCAGGAGGGCAGAATTGCCCCGTGTAAAAATTGTTAGAAAATTTTTCTAATTTTAAGAAAATTCTGTGAAATAGCTTGTATTTCATACTTCCTGCGGTAAAATATAGATAGGAACAACGGAAAAGTTGTGCCGAGTTAAAAGTGGGAAGGAGACTGATATGAAAAAAAGAAGTCATTTATTTGTAACCAGAGAAATCATAGAACAGGTTCCACAGAACAAAAGGAAGTGGTTATTGTTAGGCAGTATTCTGCCGGATATATTGGTTCATACCTATATTAAGAAGCATACCTGGAAAAGTTCATTTGATAATACAGTGAACCGGATACAGAAGCTGGAAGAAAAGGGGAAGAACAGCAGATATTCTTTCCTGAAACTCGGATATGTACTTCATTATGTGGAGGATTTCTTCACATATGCGCATAACTCCATTTTTGAAGGCGGATTTTCTGAACATGTTGCATATGAAAGTGGATTTCAGAAGTTTTTATTTGGACATGGACATGTAGAACAGGAAGAAACGAGCCGGATCGGGGAAATGGTTCATTCCGTGGAGGAAGCGGTCGAGTATCTGAAGAAAAAACATGCACTGTATATGACGGAGGCCGGAGATAATGAAACGGATGCACGCTATATTCGGAATGCATCAAAAACCATCGGTACGTTTCTGGTACGGGCATTTGCCATGAACAGTGTGGCAGCAGAGGAGTATGTTCCGGCATACGCACTTGCTCCATCCTATCGAAAATAAAAGGCAGAGCAATCTGATATAAAAGGATAATTATGACTGCCAATGAAAAATATGAAGTCACCTGATACTTTGCATTGTATCAGGTGACTTTTTATCTGATGTGTTCGGCAATCACGGATACCACGATTCCCAGAACCGCGGAAAGCAGGATCAGAGAGATCGCTGACAGCTTCTGCTTCCATTTGCGCCGGATGAAGAAATGGATTCCTGCAAGCAGGCACAGAATAATGATAGCAGGGATATTCACATCATATTCGGATAAGCTGACATACCCGGTAGACTTTAACAGCATGTTGATTCCGGTTGCAAGGATCAGGGCCAGGATAACCGGTTTGATGCCATACAGAAAGCCCTGCACGTAGGTATTTTTCGTCAGATTTTTTATAACTGCGGCAATTAATAATATAATGAAAAAGGACGGCGTGATGACACCGAGAGTAGCGACGATACCGCCCGGAAGTCCTGCCTGCGTCGATCCGACATAGGTCGCCATGTTGACTGCGATCGGACCCGGTGTAGATTCGCAGACACCGATAAAATTGTAAAAGGCATCTTCACTCATCCAGTTATGGCGGATGACAGCATCCTGGATCAGCGGTATCATGCCGAAGCCGCCTCCGAAGCTGAACAGTCCTACTTTAAAGAATTCAATAAACAATGTCAGATATATCATTTGTCTGCATCCTCCTTTCGGATCCTTTTAAAAGAGGTACAGAAAATTCCGATGATGCCGCCTGCGAGGATCAGAAGAATTGCATTAACGGATTTGGAAAGCAGTTCTCCGATCACCATGATTATAAAAGTAACTACAAATACAAGAACCGGTATTTTTTTTCGGTCGAGTGTTTTCATCATGCTGATTCCGGTTGTAAGGATCAGAAAAGCAACGGCACATTTAATGCCAACGAAGGCATATGCTACATATTTATTTGCAATGAAAGCATCAAAAAACAGAGAAATGACAAATATAATAATAACGGATGGGATACAGACACCGAGGGTGGCTGCCAGACTTCCGCGGATGCCTCTTTGTTTATAACCGACAAAAGTAGCGAGGTTGATCGCCAACGGCCCGGGCGTTGATTCAGCGATCGCAATCACTTCGATCAGTTCGTCTTCCGTGAGCCAGTTTCGTTTTGCAACTACTTCTTCCCGGATCTGTGCGATCATCGCATAACCGCCGCCAAATGTAAATAATCCGATTTTGAAAAAATTAATAAATAAAGAAAATAACATATCAAATCCTCCAGACAGGAGTATAACACAGAATCAAACTAAACTTTAAATAAAATTTTCAAATATCACTGTACATATAGGAAAAAGATGTTACAATCAAGATTGACGCTATAATAAAGTGAGCGTTTTATGCACAAAAAGTATGTATAATATATAGCCGAAGTCGGTGGAGGTAAGTGATGTTTAAGCAACGAGGCGCGAAGAAAACGGGTCTTAATATATTGATCATAGGATGCGGTAAGGTCGGAACGGCACTGACCAGACAGTTATGCAAGGAAGGGCATGATATAACAGTCATTGATAAAAATGCGGATAAGGTTGAGATGAACGTCAATCAGTATGACGTTATGGGAATCTGCGGAAATGGTGCAAGCTACAGCGTGCTGATGGAAGCCGGTGTGGAGAATGCCGATCTTGTGATCGCGGTAACAAATTCTGACGAGCTGAACCTGCTTTGCTGTACGATCGCAAAACAGGGACGTGACTGCGCAACGGTAGCGCGTGTCAGAAATCCGGACTACAGCAAGGAGATAAAATATCTGAAAAAGAGTCTGGGACTTACCATGGTCATCAATCCGGAGCTTGAAACAGCAACGGAGGTTGCGCGTGTACTTTATATGCCGACAGCTCTGGAGATCAATTCCTTTGCACATGGTCAGGCAGAGATGACGAAGATCAAGATTCCGGAGCATAATATGTTAGACGGACTGTCTGTGGCACATCTTGGTCAGCAGCTTATGGATCGAGCGAAGAATATCAATATTCTGATTTGTGCGGTTGAAAGAGATGGAGAAGTCTATATTCCATCCGGTCATTTTAAACTGCATGCAGGAGATGTTCTTTCGTTTGTAGGATCCCGTCCGATGAGCCGTGCATTTCTTGATTTTATCGGATTCAAGACAAATCGTGTCAGTGATGCGATGATCGTCGGCGGTGGTGACGTTGCATATTATCTTGCAAGTCAGTTGATCAATATGGGAATCAATGTAAAGATCATTGAGAAAGAGAAGGATCGTTGTGAGCGACTCAGTATTCTGCTTCCAAAAGCAGTTATTATCAATGCAGACGGAACCGATCAGGACGTATTAAAGGAAGAAGGCTTAAGCAATGCAGAATCCTTTGTTGCTTTAACCGGGATTGACGAGGAAAATATCCTCCTGACACTGCACGCCAGACATGTTTCAGATGCAAAGACCATCACGAAGATCAACCGTAGTAATTTCAAGGAAATAATTAATAATTTGAACCTTGGAAGTGTATTTTATCCGAGTTTTATTACAGCGGAGACTATTACTGCTTATGTTCGTGCGAAATCAAATACACGTTCCATGAACAGCAGTGTGCAGACGTTATATCATATGTTTGATTTCCGGGTAGAGGCGATCGAGTTCCGTGTGGATGAAGCATCCGAGGTAACGGGTAAGCCACTGATGGATCTGAAGTTAAAGAAGGATGTGCTGATCGCATTTATCAATCGAAACGGTACGATCATTACACCATCCGGTCATGATACGATCGAAGTCGGGGATACCGCTATGGTAGTAACGACTCATACAGGATTTAATGATATCAGGGATATTCTGGTATAAGTAATGAGTATTTTTGTAAAAGGGAAAATAGGAAGCTATGAATCGGTCAATGATTTTATACGTAGTCGGACATGTGGTCATGCTGGAGGGGGTTATGCTTCTTCTGCCATGTCTGGTTTCGTTGATTTATCAGGAAAGTGAAGGAATTGATTATCTGGTGATGGCAGTTATCTGTATGCTGCTTGGAGCCATCATTGTAAAACATAAACCTAAAGTAAATGTATTCTATCTGAAAGAGGGCTGTATCGCTACAGCATTGAGTTGGATAGCACTGAGTATATTTGGTGCACTTCCAATGTGCATATCAGGAGATATCCCATCTTTCACAGATGCGTTATTTGAGACGATCTCCGGTTTTACAACCACAGGAGCCAGTATCTTAAACGATGTGGAAGCATTATCCCGGACGACGTTGTTCTGGCGAAGCTTTACACACTGGATCGGTGGCATGGGTGTGCTGGTGTTTCTGCTTGCGGTATTGCCGCTTAGTGGCGGATCAAATATCAATCTGATGAAAGCAGAGAGCCCAGGACCTTCTGTTGGTAAGCTTGTACCGAAGATTAAGTATACGGCGCGAATATTATATGTTATTTACATTGTATTAACGGCTATAGAGATCATCTTGTTAATAGCCGGGAAAATGCCGGTATTCCATGCATTCTGTACCGGATTCGGAACAGCGGGTACAGGTGGATTCGGAACAAAGAATGATAGCTTTGCCAGCTTTTCGCCATATCTGCAGTGGGTGGTAACGATCTTTATGATCTTATTCGGTGTGAATTTTAATGCATACTATCTGATTTTATTTGGCAATATCAAAAAGGCATTGAAGATGGATGAGGTGCGAACCTATTTCCTCATTATTGTGGCGGCGATCGCAGTTCTTGTATTGAATCTGATTCATACAATGGATGGATTCTGGACAGTACTCCGTCATGCATCGTTCCAGGTCGCTTCGATCATAACAACAACCGGATTCTCCAGTGTGGATTTTGACCTGTGGAACCAGACATGTAGGACGATACTGGTTATTCTGATGTTCATTGGTGCATGTGCAGGCAGTACCGGTGGTGGTATCAAGGTATCCCGATTTATCATCGTGGTAAAAAGTGTGATAAAAGAGTTGAATTCCTATCTGCATCCAAAGAGTATCAAGAAGATCAAAATGGACGGCAAGCCGATAGAGCATGAAGTGGTACGTGCGGTAAATGTATATTTTATAACATTTATCATCCTGTTTACAACATCCGTACTGCTGATCTCCTTTGAGGGAAAAGATATGACATCAAACTTTACTGCGGTTGCGGCAACGATCAATAACATCGGACCGGGACTGGAGCTGGTAGGACCAACGAAGAATTTTAATGTATATGGTACATTTTCCAAATATGTGTTGATGTTCGATATGCTTGCCGGAAGACTGGAGCTGTTCCCATTGCTCTTGTTGTTCTATCCGCCGGCATGGAAAGAATTACTGGCGGTCAGACGCAGAAAATAACAGGCCAATTAATGACTGGATATATGCTGTACATGATATTAAAATGTGCTGTAGCAGGTTCAGGAAAACAAATCCAGATAACTGCGTACCTGAAATGCGGTCATCAGTTCAAAACGAGTGGACGGATCATCTAAGGCAAGATGTAAGTCCTCTCTTAATATACGAACACGATAATTGACGGTGTTCCTGTGACAGAACAGGGCACCGGCGATTTTTTGTATACTGCCATCACAGAGCAGATACTGATAGAGCGTTTCCAGATAATTCGTATGGTGCTGCTCATCGTATGTAATGATGGATCCCAGAGTATCGTTTACATATTCTCTAAGAACATCCATATCACTTACAGATAAAAGAAGCTTATAGAATCCCATATCATCGAAGAAGAACAGGCTACTGTTCTTTTTTTGTGCCATCAGGGCGGCGCACTGTCCCTGTAAAAATGCCTGACTTAATCCGGTCAGGTCTTTGGTTGGCGCACTGATTCCGATATACATGGAAGTTGTTCCGGCAGATTCTCCCATATGATACAGAAGCCGGCTAAGCTCCTGTTCGAGCCGTTCATTTGACCGCGCGGGGCAGATCAGCAGAGTATAGTTGGTGCCGTTGACAAATGTATATGGCAGATTATAGATTCCGACCAGCCGTGTCAACAGATTCCGGAGAAAGCTTCCGGCGGTGTTAGCATAAGCGGGTGGGGTGGAGAAACGATCGGAGTGTGGGCTAGAGGTATTTGTCAGTGCAATGGATGGTCCCACGGATGCTGTAGCTCTCAGATCTGATATATATACGAGATGGTATTGTGCATCTCCCTGAAAACCATGTTCATATAAGACAGGCAGGCTGATCTCCATCAGGGCTTTGTCATTTGGGTGAAGAATCACGCGCGAAAGGGCAGTTGAGATAGCCTGACTGGTCTGTGTATCGTCAAATATCCGATTGTAATAATCGTGCGTAATATCGAAGATCCGTGTTTCCCATGGCATAAGAAAGAGCGGGTAATGCTTCCGGTCGCACAGCATACGGATACGGTCGGAGATATCGGAACGGTTCAGATGTCCCCCAATATTGATAATAAGCCCGCAGGTTTTATGCTCGATCAGCCCTTTGATGAAGTTATATAACCAGTATTCATTTCCACACAGGACGCCGGTCGTAATGATCAGTTCACCGCCGTGCAGAAATTCCAGTGTGCCGGGATCTTCTGATATATAGACCCAGTTCATGAGGTTATCCAGCCCTTCTTCTCCTGCAATCAGATCCAGACCATAGGTGCTTTTTGTCTCTTTATATAAATCTCTTAATAATATTGCCATGTTTAAGATTCCTTTCTTGGCAGCGTTTGATAATTATTATTCGTCTATGGATAAGAAGTCAGTTTGACCCAAATGTGATATGTGTGTATTGAGTCGGTTGCAGCTTGTTGCTTTGAGGCAGTTTGTGTATGTCTGCCCGAAATATGCTTAATTATATAAGGCGTTTGCCGACTGCTACTTAATATATTAAACCATTGATTTGTGCTACTTATTACAATAACCCAACAATATCATAGAAAATATGTGCCTGTCAAACATATACTTGTGCTATCAGCACAAAACAGGGCGGAAGTTTTTGTGCTGATGGGATATGGTGATCGGTTTTTATGAATGACATACTGTAGTAAATTCAAAAGAGCAAATAAATGAGCGGCACAGATATAAAGGCCGTCCGTATAAGAAGATGGAGGATGATACATATGTTAAGAACAGATTTACCGGAAATAATAACAGAGACTTTGCCCGGTCCTAAGGCACAGGCAATTATAGACAGAAGAGCGCAGGCAGTTCCAAATGCGATCCGTTGTGGATATCCGGTTGTTATAGAACGAGGTGAAGGCGCCATGATCGAGGATGTCGATGGCAACAAGTTCTTGGATTGGATCGGTGGTGTCGGTGTATTGAATATCGGATTTTCCCAGCCGGAAGTCGTTGAAGCAGTAAAAGCACAGGCAGATAAATATTTTCACGGCATGTTCAATGTTGTAACACATGAAGGCTATGTAGCACTTGCAGAGAAGTTATCCGGCATTGCACCTGTAAAGGGCGACAGCAAGAAAGCATTCTTTGCAAATAGTGGAGCAGAAGCAGACGAGAATGCCGTTAAGGTAGCAAAGGCATATACAAAACGTCCGAATATCATCGTATTCTCCGGTGCATTCCATGGAAGAACACATTTTACAATGGCAATGACATCCAAGAAAGCATATGCAAAGGATATGGGACCGTTAGCAGCCGGCGTGTTCCGTGCACAGTTCCCATATTATTATAGAAATCCGGAAGGAATGCCTGAGGATAAGGCAGTTGATTACTATATCAAATCTATCTACGATGTATTTGAACAGTGTGCAGCAGCAGACACGATCGCAGCGATCGTTGTTGAGCCGCTTCAGGGCGAAGGTGGTTTCATTCCTGCTCCGATCGAATGGGTAAAAGCAGTTCGTAAGATCTGTGATGAAAATGGTATCCTGCTGATCGCAGATGAGGTACAGAGCGGTTTCTGCAGAACCGGTCGTATGTTTGCTTCTGTTTACTGGCAGGAGGCAGGTGTAGAGCCTGATATCATCGCAACAGCAAAATCCATTGCAGCAGGTGTTCCATTGTCGGCAATTATTGCAAGAACTGAGGTTATGGATGCAGTTCCGGCAGGAACGATCGGTGGAACCTATTGTGGAAATCCACTGGCATGTGCCGCATCCTTAAAGACGATCGAGATTATGGAGAGAGATCATCTGGCAGAGCGTTCCTGTGAGATCGGTAAAAAAGTGACAGAGCGTTATCTGGAAATGCAGAAGAAATATCCGGTTATCGGTGATGTCAGAGGACTTGGCGGTATGATCGGTATCGAATTCGTAAAAGATCAGGAAACAAAAGAACCGGATGCAGGATTTACATCTGACCTGATCCAGACTTGTGCGAAGAAAGGTCTGTTAGTAGAAGGCGCAGGAACTTACAACAATGTAATCCGTTTCCTTGCACCGCTTGTCATGACAGATGAGCAGCTTGCAGCCGGTCTTGATATTTTTGAAGCATCCATCAAAGAATGTCTGAACCACTAAAGAAATCTTAACATAAACAAAACAACAATCCTTATATATATGAATCGCACAAACAACCGCTGTGGCGAGACAATCCCTAGGGTCAATCCCTAGACGCTGTCTTACCATAGCGGTTATTTTTATATTCCCCTCTGGTTCCTAGCGGTATGGATATTCATGATGTTGTGAGGCAAATTATTATCTGGTATCCCCTCTGACTGGCAATTGGTATGGTTATCCATGACATTGTGAGTATTTCGTCGTGAGATGCACATTGGCAGCGAATGCGGGCGCATGTCTGAGTCCGTAGGACGAGTTTGCGCAGGAGCATGAGCGAATCAGCCATGTGCATCGAACAGAAAACGGAACAAGTCATGATAACCATACCAATTGCCAGTCGGAGGGATTGCCTTTAAACAAATCTTAACGCCTCTGCAATAGAGATGATGGCATTTTGATGCATTTGGATGCTATAAACATGGAGTAAACTCCGGAAAAAGGAGAATTATGTAAAAAGACGGGAGGTATGTAGGGAAAATTGAAGAAATTGTGGCTTAGAATAGTATTATTCATAGCAGGATTTGCAGGAGTATTCATATTTCTGTATCCATTTGTTACGAAGGGGATTAAAAACATAGGAAATCTTACGGGAGTTGTTCTTGGTATCTGCCTGATCTTATATGCGGCATGGTTCCACAGGGTGAATTGCCGGGTGAAAAAATGGCTGACCCGGACTACCGGAAAAGTAATATGCGGAATCGTTTTACTGATCGTAGTGATTGCAGTCGGCTTTGCGGCAGCAGGTACGATATGCATGGTACGAGCATCGAAGACAGCACCGAAGGATGAAACTGTCATGATCGTGCTTGGCTGTGGTGTAAATGGCGACCGACCAAGCCTGATGTTGACGGAACGCTTAGATGCAGCGTATGATTATCTGAATACACATGAAGAGGTTGTGGGTATTCTGTCCGGAGGACAGGGAAAAGGTGAGAATATCAGTGAAGCGGAGTGCATGTACCGGTATCTGACAGAAAAGGGAATTGCAAAAGAACGTTTATATAAGGAAGAACGGTCAACTTCGACCAGAGAGAATCTTCTGTACTCAAAGAAGATCATGGAAGAGGAACATCTGGATTTCCGGGTCATTATTGTAACAAATGAATTTCATGAATACCGGGCATCTGTTATCGCAGAACATACAGGTATAACACCATCGGCGGTGTGCGGGAAAACAGCGTGGTGGTTACTGCCAACTTATTATCTGAGGGAGCTTTACGGAATCGTCTTTGAATGGATTTTTTAGATAGCTTAAACAAAAAACTTAAGAATCTTAAAAATTTGGATACAAAATGGATGTAATTTTTTGATATAACCTGACTTAACAAATCTTAACAACACCTGACGCATACTTGAATTATAGATGCAAATGCTATAATGTGTGGATGGTTATTGAAAATTAAAATCAGGACATATTGGAAAAAGAGAGGATATGGTTATGATTTTAGACAATGACAAAAGAATAGATGAAAAGATAAAAGGTGCTATGCAGCCTGAAAATGCAGAGAAGATACTGATCGTTGATGATGAAAAGGATATAAGAAAGCTGGTTGGAATCTATCTGAAGAGACAGGGATATCAGATCCTGGAAGCCGAAAACGGAAAACAGGCGATTGATCTGGTGAGAGAGAATTCCGATATCGATCTGATCATTATGGATATTATGATGCCTGAAATGTCAGGAACTGAGAGTTGCTCTGCCATTCGAGAATTTTCATCTGTTCCTGTGCTGTTTTTAACAGCCAAGACGCAGGAGCCGGATAAGAATGAGGCATATGATACAGGTGGAGATGATTTCTTAAGCAAGCCATTTGAACAGAGTGAACTGGTTCGAAAGGTGAAAGCACTTATCCGTCGGTATAATATATATAAAGGAAGAGAGGATAACAATGACGGTATTCTCCGAGTCGGAGCAATATCGATCGATCCGTATAAACGTGTTGTGACGAAAGACAATGAAGTTATCCATCTGACGGATAAAGAATTTGCATTGCTGTTTTTCCTTGTGAAGAATCGTGGAAGATCCTGGAATCTGGATGAATTATATGAGAACATCTGGCAGGAAAAATATCTTCCGTCCTCATCAAATACGGTTATGGTACATGTATTAAGACTTCGGCAGAAAATCGAGGATAATCCGGCACAACCGGAAATCATCAGAACCATATATGGAAAGGGCTATCAGGTGGATTAACAGCCGGTAGAAAGTATGCGGTATGAAGGACAGAGCAGAACAGAAAAGATTTGAAAAAGATGCAGAAAAAAGGCTTACATTAAATACAAAGCTGATTCTTGTAATAGCAGGAAGCCTGTTGCTTGCGGTCGTATTGTTCTTTATCTGGCTGAAGACAACCGTATATGTGATTGATAAGAAATATCTGAACGAGGCAACTGTAGCACGGAGAACGGAAGAAAAGATTGACCGTTTCTCTGATTATGTCAGTAAGAATAAAGTTAAATCCACAGATATGAATGCTATTCTCAGTTGGCAGCGGGAAGAGGGAAGTGTATATCTTCTGGTTTACCAGAATGAGAATGTAATATATGATTCAACAAAGCAAAAAAGACGAACCATGGTGGAACGTTTTTTTAATAAAATATCCAATGGGAATCAGAAAGGCAGAAAGCTTGCAGAGTCTGAAGAAGACAAAAGGCAGATGCTGAATAACATCAAAAGCAAACATTTGCTTGAGATTTATCGGAAGAAAGCAGAGTCAAAAAAACAGGAAGAACGATCAGATCAGAGTATCTTCGATGATACGTCCTCTACGGAGACGGATTATACAGAGACGATTCCGTCCAATGCTTCGGATGTGGAAGACTTTGCATCCCAGTATGGCAGTTATGCATTCTATTCGGTTCGTTTTGAAGATGGATTATATGATGTCTGCATCGTAGATTATTCCGAGAAAAAGGTCTATTACATATGGGTGACGATAGGCTTTCTGGTATGTTCATTTATATTTATGTTGTTGGTTATGCTCTATAACGGCCGGGTAGTAAGGCGTGTAAAGAGATTGACACATGAGGTGTCAAAGATCAAGAAAACAGATATCAATGCGACGATTACGAAGTCGGGACATGACGAGATCCTGACACTTGCTGAGAATATAGACAGCATGAGAAATTCGATCATTGATCAGATGAGTAAGGAAAAAGAAGCATGGCAGGCGAATCGGGATCTGGTCACAGCGATGGCGCATGATATCCGGACACCGCTTACGGTGTTAAGCGGATATCTGGATCTGCTTGAGACAGGGGAATTTGAATCTGACGAAGAGTACAAACAGTATGTTGATATATGCGTTGCCAAAGCAGGACAGTTGAAAGATCTGTCAGACAAGCTGTTCCGATATTTCTTCGTTTATTCTGGGCATACCGATGAACTGAAAATGGAAGTTTATCATGCAAAGGAGTTTTTCCGGCAGATGATCGGAGAATATATGTGCCTGCTTGAAGAAAAGGGAATCACTTTCCGGATCACAACAGAGGACAATTCACCGCTGATAAAGATCGATGCCCCATATCTGAAACGATTGTTTGATAATATATTTATAAATATAAGAAAATATTCTGATTACAGCAAGCCGGTAGATATCACATATCACACAACCGAATCGAAGGTAGAGCTGGTGATCAGTAATTATATAAATAAAAACAGAAATGAAGCTGAAAGTACCAGAATTGGACTCAAAACCTGTGAGAAGATCGCACAGGAAATGGAAATAGAGTTTTCAGCAAATGAGAAAAAAGACAGATATACAGTCAGGCTGATATTTGTAATTGTAAAGTAAAGGAGGTCCAGAGATACTCTGGAACAGATGTCTATGAAGAATGTACTGGAATTTATTGAAAGATCAGCAGAAAAGTATCCGGATAAGTTGTCTGTAGCCGATATAAACGGCGGTTTGACTTATAAGGAACTGGAACAGACAGCAAAACAGATTGGTGCATGGTTGTATCAGGGACTTGGCGGATGTAAGAACCGTCCGGTTGTCGTACTTCTTGATAAGGAACCGAAGAGCGTTGCGGCTTTTATGGGAGTTGTGTACAGTGGGAATTTTTATGTGGTTATAGATGCAGAAATGCCGGTAGACAGAGTGAATAAGATCTTAAAGGCATTGCAGCCGGAAGCTGCTGTAACAGACAGCAAGCATCTGGATAAGGCTGCAGAGTTACAGGTTGAGACAGAGGATGGTCAGGGATATGGACTTAAACTCTTTAATATGGATGAGCTGGATCAGACTATAGAACAGAGCTGCCTTGCAGATGTCAGAGCACATATGATCGATACAGATCCGGTATATGCATTATTTACCTCAGGTTCAACAGGTGTTCCGAAGGGGGCTGTTATATCACATGCGAATATCCTTTCCTATATTACATGGTATACGGAAGCATTTGATATTAACGAGACGACAATATTTGGTAATCAGACGCCGTTTTATTTCAGTATGTCAGTCTCGGATTTATATAGCACATTGAAAAATGGTGCAACATTGTATATAATACCAAAAGCTTATTTCTCGTTCCCGATCAAGCTTATGGAGTTTCTGAATGAGAAAAAGGTCAATACGATCTACTGGGTTCCGTCGGCACTTTCGATCATTGCAAACTATAAGATGTTTCGGTATGCTGAGCTTCCGGAGTTGAAAAAAGTATTATTTGCCGGTGAGGTTATGCCGACCAGGCCATTAAATTACTGGATCGAGAATCTGCCGGATGCCATGTATGCCAATCTGTTTGGCCCGACAGAGACGACGGATATCTGTACTTATTATGTGGTAAACAGAAAGTTCCGTGATGATGAGCCGCTTCCGATGGGAAATGCATGTAACAACTGTGATGTATTTGTACTTGGTGAAGATGGCAAGGTGGTTTCACCGGAGATCAATCCTGAGACAGGCTTCAGTGCAGAAGGAGAATTATATGCCAGAGGTTCATTTGTCGCTCTTGGATATTATGGAAATGCAGAAAAGACAAAGGAAGCATTTGTTCAGAATCCGTTGAATCCGAATTATCCGGAGCTGATCTATAAGACCGGAGATCTTGTCAAATATAATAAATATGGAGAACTGGTCTATATCTCAAGAAAAGATTATCAGATCAAGCATATGGGCTATCGTATCGAGCTTGGTGAGATCGAGGCGGCTGCCGGTGCAATCGAGGGTATCAGAAGTTACGCATGTATCTATGATGATGCAGAAGACAAGATCGTATTTATATATGAAGGAAAGAAACTGGATGACGCATTCCTGCTTGGAGAGTTCAAGAAGAAGGTTCCGCATTATATGGAACCGAACCAGTTTGTAAGAGTGAAAAGTATGCCACATAATCAAAATGGAAAGATTGATCGTAAGTGGCTGAAAAATAATTATAAATTATAAAAAAGTGAGGACAAAGAAATGGAAGAATTATTAGAGATTTTAAATGAAGTAAAGCCCGGAGTTGATTTTGCAAATGATACAGATCTGGTTGGTCATGGTATACTGGATTCTATTACAATGGTAACACTGGTGCTTGAGCTTAACGATGCATTTGACATCGAGATCACACCTGTAGATATCGTACCTGAGAACTTCAAAACAGTTCAGACGATCTATGATATGATCCAGAGATTAAGTGACGACTAGGGAGTAAAATAATGTCATATACATCGATAGCTTATTTAGGATTTATATTGATGGGATCATTCTTTTTCTATTCCGTTGTGCCGTTAAAGCATAAATGGAAGGTCCTGTTGATATTCAGTTACCTGTTTTATTTCATTAATTCAGGTAAATATGTTGTGTTTATATTGTTTTCATCGTTATCCATCTATTTCGGCGGACGACTGCTGAATAAGATCGATGATGGCTTCAGTATGGCAAAGAAGGTACTGCCAAAAGAAAATAAGAAGGAATATAAAGCGATCATCGGATGGCAGAAGAAATGTGTGTGCGTTTCAATCGTTCTGTTGAACCTTGGTATTCTTGTATATCTGAAATATTCAGTATTCTTTGGACAGGTTTTCTGTGATATATTAAGTCTGCTCCGTATTAATAAGACGAATCCAATGCAGAATATGATGCTGCCGCTTGGTATCTCGTTCTATACATTGTCGGCGATCAGTTATATCGTTGATGTTTACAGAGGAAAATACAGAGCATCCGATAATTTCTGGAAGGTGAATCTGTTCCTGATTTTCTTCCCACATATCGTGGAAGGTCCAATCGGGCGATTTGACCTGCTGGGTGATCAGGTTTATGAAGGTCACGAGTTCAACTATAATAATATGACTCAGGGCTTGCAGCTTGTTTTATGGGGTCTGTTTAAGAAGATCGTTATAGCAGATCGCGCAAATATGTATGTAAACCAGATCTTCAATTTCCATGATCAGTATGATGGCTTATATGTAGTTGTCGGAATGCTGTTATATACCTTGCAGTTATATGCAGAATTCTCCGGCTGTATGGATATCGTAAGAGGTAGTGCTCAGATGTTTGGTATTCAGATGTCTGAGAACTTTGCAAGACCATTTATGTCAAAGACAGTCAGTGAATTCTGGAGAAGATGGCATATGACACTTGGTGCATGGTTTAAAGATTATGTATTCTATTCCATCTCATTGTCCAAGGCATTTATGAAGCTCAGTAAGAAGACAAGAGAGAAGTTCAATGCATTTTTTGCAACTCTGATCCCGACCTCTATCGCGATGCTCGCGGTGTGGTTCGGAACCGGTATCTGGCATGGAGCCAGCTGGAAGTATGTTATGTACGGTATTTACTACTGTCTCATTATGATACTTGGACTTCTGACAGAACCGTTATTTAAGAAGCTGTATGAGAAGATGCATGTGAACCGGGAGGGCAAGATTTATAAGGCACTTCAGGTAGTAAGAACATTTATTTTCGTAAATATCGGTATGCTGATGTTCCGTGCGGATGACCTTAAGATCTTTGGACAGATGCTCGTATCGATGTTCCATAATTTCACATTTTCAGTGCTTACAAGCGGAGATCTGTTTGAAGTAAAGCTTGATGTCTATGATTTCCTGTTACTTGCATTTGGTGCACTGGTATTACTGCTGGTAGGTTTATATCAGGAGAAGGGACATCATATCCGTGAGGAGATAGCAACAAAGAATATCGTTCTTCGTTGGGTATTATATTATGGACTGATCTTTTCTGTGATCATTCTGGGCGCATATGGAAGCGGTTATGAAGTGGCCGGATTCATATATGCACAATTTTAGGATAGATGGTGAGAGACATGAAAAAAGAAAGAGTAAAAAACATTATAAAAGTTATCGTGTTTATGCTGATCTTCTGTGGCTTTATGGCACTCGGCTCCGTCATGCTTTATCCGAAAACGAGTGATCCGGAAGGCGGCTTATCAAATCCAAATGCCAGAGGCTTCTATGGAGAACCAAAGAATTCCATCGATCTGGTCGTTATGGGAAACAGTAATGCCTACAGTGCATATTCACCGATGCTGATGTGGAAGAAATATGGTATTCCTTCCTATGTTGTTGCGGAAGGCGCACAGAATATTGCCGAGACTGTTAATATATTAGAGGAGCTTCTGACATGTCAGAAGCCGAAGCTGATCATTTTGGATGTTGACCTTTTATGGCAGGGTAAGACACAGGTATCCAGAGTAGAAGGAAATGTGAAATCTCTGATCTACAAATATATTCCGATCATGAAGTATCATGACAGATGGAAAGGCTTTGTGCTGGGTGATAGTTTTAAAGCAAAGAACTACACATATCGTTCTTCAAGCAGAGGACAGTACTTAAGTAAAACGGTTGTACCATATACGGGTGAAGACATGATGGTAAAGACTGCTGATGTCGAATCGGTACCGAAGTCATCCAGGTTCTTCCTTAAGATGTTCCTTGATCTCTGTGAAGAAAATGATATCGATGTGATGTTTGTCGAGATGCCGACAGCTAATTCATGGAATTATAAGAAGCACAATGGCATGACAAAGTATGCCAAGGAGCTTGGCATTCCATTTGTTGATCTGAATACCACAGAGGGTAAGAATGCGATCAACTGGAAGAAGGATACCAGAGATGGCGGAAGACATCTGAACTGTTATGGAGCTAAGAAGGTAACAAGAGAGATCGGTAAGTATATTTCAGAGAACTATACATTTACGAATAAGAAGAAAGATCCGGAGTATAAGAGCTGGAATAAGTCTTATAAGGAATATAAGCAGTTTATGAAGACAGATAAGAAGTCTTCCGATAAGAAACACAAGAAGTCGAAGAAAGCTGACAGCAAACAGTCAGATACATCTGATGCAAAAAAGCAGAAAACAGAAAAAACAACGACTGAGAACAAGTCGGAGACAACGACAGAAAGTACAGCTACGGAAGTAGTAACAGAAAGTGCAAGTACGGAAGCAACCACAACTCAGCAGTAAGAGATTGTAAAGTATATAAGGGAGATCATGGAGACACAGATATGGATTTGCAGATCTGGGAGCGCCATGATCTCTCTTTTTATGAATCGGATACTTTTATATGCCTGCATAAACATGGAATAAATTTTAAGGTAAGAAAATGGTATTTGTTATTTATTTTTGTGTAAATAACAGCTTCTTGTGATAAAATGGCAATGAAATGTAAATAATAGTTGCAGAAATATAGAAAATTGTACAGGCATGCCGGGAAATAAGCGGAATTATGGCAGTATACGATGCTTTCACAGATGTCTGGTGGCAGGATATGATAGGAGGATATGGAATATGAAGATTTTATTTTATGATACGAAGAAATATGACAGAGATTCATTTGAAAAGATATTACCGGAATATTCAGATCTGGAGGTAGAGTTCTTAGAAGCAGATCTTTCACCGAGAACAGCAGCTCTTGCAAAAGGATATGATGCGATCTGTGCATTTGTAAGTTCTGATGTCAGTGAAAAAGTAGTTGAGTGTCTGGCTGCAAATGGTGTAAAATTAGTGTTAATGCGCTGTGCCGGATTCAATAATGTGGATCTGGATGCAACAAACCGTTGTGGTATCACGGTGCTCCGTGTTCCGGGTTATTCACCGGAGGCGGTTGCAGAGCATGCGATGGCACTGGCACTTGCGGTTACCAGAAGAATCCATAAGAGCTATATCAAGGTTCGTGAGAATAATTTCAGTTTGGTAGGTCTTACAGGTATGAACTTCTATGGCAAGACCGCGGGTATCATCGGAACCGGTAAGATCGGAGCGGCTATGTGCCGGATCTGTCATGGATTTGGCATGAAGGTTCTGGCATATGATATGTACCGGAATCCATCCCTGGATTTTGTAGAGTATGTGGATCTGGATACGCTGTTATCGACCAGTGATCTGATCTCCCTTCACTGTCCGCTGACAGATGATTCGTATCATATGATATGCACAGAGACGATCAATAAGATGAAGGATAATGTGATCCTTGTAAATACATCGAGAGGCGCACTGATCAAGACGGAGGATCTGATCACGGGAAATCGAAATAAGAAATTCTTTGGTATCGGTCTGGATGTGTATGAGGAAGAAACAAATAATGTATTTGAGAATCGTGAGGATGATATTCTGGAATCCTCGATCACGGCAAGACTGCTGTCGTTCCCGAATGTCATCGTAACCTCCCATCAGGGCTTCCTGACGGAAGAAGCACTGGAAGCGATCAGCCGTACCACACTGGACAATGCGAGAGATTATGAGAATGGCACGATCAAGGATATAAATGCCGTGTAGAAATATATGCAAGATTAAAGAAGTGCGGAAGACAATCGTCATAGAGAAAATGAAAGCTATGTAGAAAAGGAAACGATTATGCAGAATTACAGATTTCTGATCGCCTATGATGGGACGAGATATCATGGGTGGGAACATAAAAAAGACGTTGTGACCATACAGGGAAAGATCGAATCAGTGCTTTCCCTGATGGCAGGCGAAGAAGTACGGATCAACGGAGCGGGAAGAACCGATGCAGGTGTGCATGCAAGGGCAATGGTCGCAAGCGGCCCGGTTCCGACAGATAAGACACCGGAGGAGATCCGGGATTATATGAATCATTATCTGCCGGATGATATTTGCATTTTGGAGGTTACTCCGGCAGCAGAACGCTTTCATGCAAGATTTAATGCAAAGGGCAAGCATTACCGTTACACGATTTATCGTGGCAGGCTGAAGCCGGTATTTGACCGGAAATACGTCTGGACTCTGGATGAGGGTGAGACGATCGACTGTGAACGGATGCGAAAGGCAGCAGCTTATCTGGTCGGTGAACATGATTTCAAGAGCTTCTGTGGCAATAAGCAGATGAAGAAATCGACGGTTCGGAAGTTATTTGCGATCGATATTAAGGAAGATGGCGATTATGTGATTCTTGATTTCCACGGAGCCGGATTCTTACAGAATATGGTTCGTATCCTGACCGGTACTCTGGTAGAGGTCGGGGCAGGCAGAATGGAACCGGCGTACATGGAAGAGGTGCTTACAGGCCGGTGCAGACAGCTCGCAGGGCCGACCGCACCACCACAGGGCTTGTGCCTGATGCAGGTTGATTATGAAAAAAAGTAATATGGAGTAAGTAGTACAAATGAATGAATTTAAAAATGGGCTGAAGGATGGAATCCCGATCGCCCTGGGGTATTTTGCAGTTAGTTTTAGTTTTGGTATTCTTGCGATCAAAGGCGGACTCAGTGTCTTTCAGGCAGTTCTTACCAGCGTTACAAATGTTACAAGTGCCGGTCAGTTTGCCGGACTTCAGATCATCATTGCCGGGGGAACGATCCTTGAGGTGATCCTCACTCAGCTTATCATCAATCTGAGATATGGTCTGATGAGTCTTTCACTTACGCAGAAGTTAGCTGACGATGTAGGCATCTGGAAGCGTCTGATCATCGCATTTGCAAATACAGATGAGATCTTTGCAGTTGCAATGGGATATTTCAAAGAAGTGACCTTTCCGTATATGTTAGGACTTCAGATCCTTCCGATCCTTGGATGGGGCGGTGGTACATTTGCCGGAGCAGTAGCCAGCGGGCTGCTTCCAAAGTCTGTGTGCAGCGCACTCAGTCTTGCACTTTATGGCATGTTCGTGGCGATCGTTGTTCCGGTTGCCAAGAAGTCAAAATCTGTGTTATTTGTGGTATGCGTGGCAGCTTTGTTCAGTATCCTTTTATATTATGTTCCGATATTTCACTTTATCTCGACCGGAATATCGATCGTTATATGTACAGTAGCGGCAGCAGCAATCGGTGCAATCGTTGCGCCGGTTAAGAAAAAAGGAGAAGAATAGAGATGAGTGTATATACATATATTATCGCAATGGCGGTTGTCACATATCTGATCCGTGCAGTGCCATTGGTGTTATTCAGAAAAAAGATAGAGAATCGTTTTTTAAGTTCGTTTTTATACTATGTGCCATATGCCTGCCTAACGGCACTTACCCTTCCGGCGATTTTCTACAGTACGGAAAGTGTTATCAGTGCGATCACAGGATTTGTTGTAGCGGTTATCCTTGGTATCCGTGAAAAAGGGCTGGTAGTCGTAGCTGCCGCCGCCTGTGTGACAGTGTTTGTAGTGGAGAGAATATTGGCGTTTTTATAGGGGGTGTGAATCCGAAAAGTGAGGACAAAGAACTTGCTATATTGCCGACCTGGAATGTAAAAGACTTTTGACACGCTAAAAACCTTGATGTCAATGTTCTTTGATAGCCCAAATATGACTTTTTGATTAGTATGAGTATACTAGGAGGTGAAGAGATGGAACTCGGAAAACAAATAAAAAAACATCGTCAGGAAGTACAATTATCCCAAGAGAAGTTAGCCGATCGAGTTTATGTTTCAAGACAAACAATCTCAAATTGGGAAAATGATAAAAGCTATCCAGATGTGAATAGTTTGGTATTACTGAGTGAAATCTTTCAAATTTCTCTTGATAATCTAATCAAAGGAGATATTGAAGTTATGAAAGATGTAATTCAAAAAGAAGAAATTGTAAAAATGAACCGCTATGGAAAAATCTACACTATAATGCTGATTGTCACTGTAGTTTCGGCAGTTCCGCTATTTATGTGGCTTGGCGTTTGGGCATTCATCCCTTGGGGGATCATTTGGGCACTCTCTATGTACTTTGCCTTTCAGGTTGAAAAGGTAAAAAAAGATAATGATGTTCAAACCTATAAAGAAATTGTTGCATTTTCTGAGGGGAAACTATTGGATGATATACAAAAGCAGAGAGAAATAGGTAAACGTCCATATCAGAAGATTTTTTTAGTTATAGGTAGTGCACTGATAACATTTGTTGTTTGTGTATTAATCGGATTTCTGATGCATATTTTTATGAACTAATAGTGGTAGACCGTAAACTTCCGGTTTAGAGAGAACGTAGAAATGATTCGATTTTGTCCAAAGGATGAGATACAAAATACAATATACGAATAAATAAAGATGATTGGTTTTATGATAAGACTGGTCGTCTTTATTTTTTCGGAGTTTGATATGCAACTATAGGGAATTAAAACTTAGTGAAAAAGTGCAGTAAGTTTTAAGTTGTAGGAGTGTGCTCCATAAAGAACATTTGATTATATCAGTTATTATGTTTGCAACAGCGATTATGGCAATTGTTAGATTTTGCATGGGGCATTAATTATGAACGATTCACTTGAATTGAAAAATAATATTAAAGAAGCTCGAACTGAAAAAAAATTATCACAGGCTGCATTGGCTGATTTGGTAGGTGTATCTCGTAATACAATTAGTTCGATTGAGACGGGACAATTTAACCCTACAGCAAAGCTAGCATTATTATTGTGTTTTGCTTTGGAAAAGAAATTTGAAGATTTGTTTTATTTTTAGAAAAATTTTGTCAGATTATGAAATGGTTGTTTTTTTATAATAAAGAGAGCAACAACTTCAAGTTTATGGAGGACCACCGTTATGATTAGAGAATTTCAAAGGGATGATATAAATAAAGTTGCGGATATATGGTTGGGTACAAATATAAAGGCACATAATTTTATCCCCGCCGAATACTGGAAAGGCAATTTCAAATCAGTAAAAGAAGCACTGTCACAAGCAGAGATTTATGTGTATGAGTATGATACAGAAATACAGGGCTTTATAGGGTTAAATGATGAATATGTTGAGGGCATTTTTGTTTCTGGTGAAATGCAATCGCAGGGTATAGGTAAAATTCTGCTGAATTATGCAAAGGATAAAAGGAATAAGTTGTTCTTGAACGTATACCAAAAGAACGCACGGGCAATATCCTTTTATAAGAGAGAAGGATTTGAGATTCAGCATAGTGGCTTAGATGAGGCTACTGGAGAAAAAGATTATGTAATGACATGGCAACACAAATAGAAATTCCAGAAGGGAGAAACAAAATGGAATACAGAAAATTTGATAATGTAATAATAGCGAGAATTGACAAGGGGGAGGAGATTTTAGAACAACTGAAAGCAATTGCTGTAAATGCGAATATAAAGCTTGCCAGTATCAATGCTCTTGGAGCTATCAATGATTTTACAATCGGAGTATATAAGACAGATGAGAAGAAATATTACTCAAACAGTTTTAAAGGGTATTATGAAATTACATCACTGACAGGTACGATCAATACAATGGATGGAGAATATTATGCGCATCTTCATATGAGTGTCGGAAATGAGAAAGGTGAAGTGTTTGGAGGACATCTGAACAGAGCTGTCGTGAGTGCAACCTGTGAGATGGTAATTACGGTTATTGATGGAAAAGTTGACAGAGTTTATGATGAAAAAACAGGGCTTAATGTATTTAAGTTTGATTAGATGCGTTCTTATGATATTATACTTCATGTATTCAAACAAAGTAGGAAAGAGGTAAATACACCATGAATTTGAAAAAAGTTCATCATATTGCCATTATTGGGAGCAACTATGAGCAATCAAAGCATTTTTATGTGGATCTATTAGGTTTTTCTATTATTCGAGAAAATTACAGACCAGAACGTGATGATTACAAAATTGATCTTCAACTCGATGAGATGGAATTAGAACTTTTTATCATTAAAAATTGTCCGAAGCGCCCCAGTTATCCAGAGGCGTACGGTCTCCGGCATCTTGCCTTTGCTGTAGACTCGGTCGATAATACCGTAAGAGAATTGAATAAAAGGGGCATCATAACTGAGCCGATTAGACTCGATATTTACACAGGTAAAAGAATGACATTCTTTTATGACCCTGACAATCTACCCTTGGAAATTCACGAATAAAGTATTGCAGTTAAAAGATGTGCCCTGTTTTGGACTGTGATTTTATAACTTCAAGTTTGCAGAACTGACCCCAAAGAGCTCGAAGGAGCTCTTTTTGCTTTTTTATAATAGTATCATTATGGTATAATAGAGACAATAAAATCG
>NZ_QTMQ01000004.1:76498-80596 GCF_003604095.1 Clostridium sp. AF15-41 | reverse complement strand
CTCCGTTAAATTCCGATTTCTCAGTTTCAAAAACTGGAATTTATCAAGCTGTTAATTTTGAAAATTTCTTTGAAAATCTATTGACTCCTACGCAACGTAATAGTTTACGATATGTTTATCGAGAGGAGGAAATGACAATGATGACAGTGAATGAGGTAAGTAAATTAACAGGAATGAGTATACGCACTCTGCAGTATTATGATACCATTGGTCTCTTAAAACCTATTGAATATACAGAGTCAGGTTATAGGCTGTATGACGATACATCCTTGGAAAGGCTGCAACAAATTTTACTGTTTAAAGAATTGGAATTTCCGCTTAAGGAGATTAAAAAGATAATTGATGCCCCTAACTTTGACAGGAATAAAGCATTAGAGCAGCAGATTGAATTGCTTACTATGAAAAAAGAGCATCTTGAAAATCTTATTAGTTTCGCTCGAGGAATAAAAGGAATAGGAGTGAAATATATGGATTTTAAAGTATTTGATACAACAAAGATTGATGAGTATTCTAAACGAGCAAAAGAACAATGGGGACAAACCTCTGAGTATAAGGAGTTTGAAGAGAAAACAAAGAACTGGACGAAAGACGATGAAGCTACTGTTGCAAATGAGTTTATGCAATTATTTGTTGAATTCGGACAAATGAAAGAAATGGACCCAGAAGATGAACAGGTGCAGTTGCAGGTAAGGAAACTTCAGGATTACATTACAGATCATTTTTATACATGTTCTGATAAGATTTTATGCGGTCTTGGAAGAATGTATGCCGGTGGAGGAGAACTTACGGAAAATATTGATGATGTTGGAGGAGTTGGCACAGCAGAGTTTGCAAGTAAAGCTATTGATATATTTTATATGAGCGGAAGGTAAATTCCAGTAATACGCTCTGTTGATACGCTGATTTTTCTACGATATACTCCTTCAAAAAGGAGTGTGCTCTTATGGGTAGAGAAATTTATGACATCATCAATGACATGGCGGAAGTATTAAATGCATCGCAGATGGCAAAGGAGACAAAGAGAGGAAAGCATATTTTGATGCTAAGACCAAAATTCATTTGTTGAATTATATTGAATCAAGGACAGATAATAATATAGCGTTATTTGTGTCGTTATACAAACCATACAGTAGACTTACTGAAAGCGGTGTGGAGTTACGATTACGAGAAATGGGGAAGAAGTTAGGTGTAGAAAAGGTACACCCACATAAGTTCAGAAGGACTATGGCCACCAGAGCAATTGAGAAAGGTATGCCGATTGAACAGGTACAGAAAATTCTGGGACATGAGCAAATAGATACAACGCTCAGATATGCAATGGTTAATCAAAACAATGTGAAGCTATCGCATCGAAAATATATTTCATAGATTGATTTGTAACGCAAAAGACGTTACAATAAAAGAAAGATGGAGGTGTATTCTATGGGAAAAACAGCAACATTAAATATAAGAGTAAATCCAGATGTAAAAGAAAATGCAGAAAGTGTATTGGCACAATTAGGGATACCAATGGCTACTGCTATAGATATGTATTTAAAACAAATATCATTAGTAGGAGGAATTCCTTTTTCTGTTGTATTACCAAAAGCGGCTAATTCAGTGAATGCAGATATGATGTCTGTTACACAGATTCATCAAAAGTTAGAAAAAGGATATGCCGATATAGAGAAAGGAAATGTTGAGGATGCAGCTAGTGCGTTTGTGGCATTTAGAGAGAGGCATTAATGAAGCACTATAAGGTAGAGATTACAAAAGAAGCTTTGCAGGATATGGAAGATATATACAATTATATTGCTATAGATTTGCTTGCTCCGGATAATGCAATGGGACAATATAATCGCATTGCTGATGAAATACTTACATTAGACACTTTCCCGGAACGATTTAGGATTATGGATTCTGAGCCGGAAAAGAGAATGGAGTTGCGTAGAATGCTCGTCGATAATTATTCAGTATTTTACACAATCCGTGACGAAAGGGTAATTGTAACGGATGTGTTATACACGGCATCTGATATAGAAGCACGTTTGAGAGGCGAGCTATAAAAGCACGCGTTTATTTGAATTTGTCGACTTGTTAATTTCCAATTTTTAGTGATAGGGAGATACACAATGAATGGTTTGATTATAAAGGTACTCAGCATAAGTATTGCGGTAGTAACCGTAGTATACTTGATTATTTATAAAGGAAATACCATGATTACAAAGATATTTAGCGTGTGTATTATAGCAGCAATGGTAATATACTGGATTGTTTATGAAAGAAATACAAGAAAGCGAAAAAAACAGGAATTACAGCGTGATGACTATTTATTTGCGAAAGAAAACGATTTGCCGTTACAGATAAATTGGAATGAGATAAATGACTTTTTGTCAGATTCCGGATATGGTGTAAATATGCCAATGGAGAATTGGTTTATGATGGATTGGGCGAGACAGCCCTGTGTGGAGAATGGTATAAAAGAAGGAAAGTTTTCTATGAAAGGATTTCGAGTGTTACAAGCTTTAAGTAACGATATGAAACACATTTTTTATGATGTGAGGTTTAATTATGACCGTGGTCCGGATATAGAAGATAAAAATAGGAAGTACGAAGCCGTAAAAAAGGTGTTGGAAACAAAATATGCCGGTTTGTCAGAAGAAGTACGGAAGAATATATATGACCAATTTGTTAAGATATATGAAAGAAAAATCTAATTATAATACAAAGGAGGAAGCTGTTGAGTTTTTTAATGAATGAAACTAATCTTACATATGAAGAATGTTCTAAAGCCAACGATTTCCATATTAGACTAAATAAGAAAAATTAATATACAATTCTAATTTATGAGGACGCTATTATGATCAAATTATTACCGCTAAAAGCGGAAGACAGAGAACAATTTATTACGGATAATCAGGAGGCATTCAAATTTGGAGCATTAGAAGAATTTGGTACTCGTGACGAACACTTTGAAGATGGAGAGGAAATCATTTCTCGAAAAACCATCGAGAATGCTATCGACGCCGGAATTGCACTGCGTATCTCAGATGACGGAAAAAACATAGGTGGTGCAGTAGTGAAAATTGAGGGCGAACATGGTGATTTGGAACTACTGTTTGTATCCCCAGATGCTCACAGCAAGGGTGTAGGTTATACTGCATGGTGTGCCATTGAAAAAATGTTCCCGCAGGTAACTGTGTGGGAGACATGCACACCGTATTTTGAAACAAGAAATATTCATTTCTATGTGAATAAGTGTGGATTTCATATTGTGGAGTTTTATAATCAAAAGCATCCCGATCCCTATGATCCTGAAACAGGACAGGAAAATACTTTCGAGGAAGATAGTTCGGATGGTATGTTTCGATTTGAAAAAAGAGTTCGATGAATTCCAGTTTATAGAGTTAAAAAATATAAGTTAAGGAGGCATGTATTATGAAAAAAGTAATCTATCTGCTTGTATTATGTATGGTGCTGGGAATGGCTGGATGTGGAACGAATCAAGAAAATAAAGAACCTGTGTCTGGAAATGTGTCCGTAGAAACAGAAAATAAAGAAAATGATGATGTAGTACAAAATGAGCAAATAGCAGATACTGGCTCATATCCTCCATGTGTTATGGTTGATGGTGTTATATATAAAGACACAGGATATGTAGCGTCAATGCCTGGTTGTGGAACAATGGATGGAGAAATTGTGTCAACAGTGGCAGGGACAGAGTTACCATCTGAAAATAATCAATCAAATTTCGGAAGCGGATATCATTATCAAAGGAGTTCTGAAGGTCAGCTCATAGTAGTCATTGATGACGAACGAATCATATTTAGAGATATTGCAAAAGATGATACGTCTATTCCAATAGAGGTTATCAATTTTAATGCAAAAGTAAAAGAAATTACCGATGATGGAGAACTTCTTGTAACGCATGTGAGTACAGCTGAAGGCTTTTGTCAGATGAATGATGGAGAGTATTATGTATCGGCAGAAAATTTAGCGGAAGATGTTCAGGTGGGAGATATCGTTACAATATGGTTTAATGGAATGATTCAAGAAACATACCCTGCTCAATTGGGGGTAGTTTATAGAATCATTAAAACACAATAATTAGTCAAATTC